>JAEZDW010000282.1 GCA_023417955.1 Bacteroidota bacterium | reverse complement strand
ACAAAGTCATCGATATCATCAACAATGATCTCGTAATTGATAATGAACGAATCCCCATCGTTTTCCGGCCGTGGCATGAGATGAACGGGGGCTGGTTCTGGTGGGGATCCAAGTCGACAACGCCTGCAAACTATCAGGCGCTCTATAAACTCACGGTCGAATATTTCAAAGAACGTACGACCTCGGTACTTTTTTGCTGGTCGCCCAACACACCGGTTACGAACCAAAACTACTTTCCTGGCAAGGAATACGTTGACATTATCGGACTTGACGCCTATGAGGTTACCGCTTCGTCTTTGCGCTCCAATCTTGGTTTTCTCACCGACCTCGCTAAGGCAAATGATCTTGTTGCCGTTTTCGCCGAAACCGGCAACCGTACTGACAATGCTCAAAATGCTGCAACTTACTGGAATGATGTAGTGCTTCCTGCAATCATGGGCGATCCAACGGGTAAATCAAAACGAATTGCATGGGTGCTCACCTGGATAAATGCAAGCTGGTCATATCCTTATGTGCCTCATGGGGCAAGCCCTTCAAGTGCAAAACAAAGCTTCACGGCTTTCAAGAATTCAATCAACGTCCTTTTCGGTGACGAGATTGCAAACATGTATATCCCGATGGACCCTCCAGTGGCGGTTGAGCTAAACGCGGCTGATGCCAATGACCTTGAACTGTTTCCGGTACCGTCATCGGGAAAGGTCACAATCAGCCTGAAGAACTTCACGTTTCCTGTACGGATTGCCGTTTACGATCAGCGCGGCAGGGAGTTGTCTGTAATGGAAGTGAGTACCCCTGAAACAACGATTGATGCCGCGCAACTTTTCGTACCCGGCGTGTACACGTTAAAAGCCTCTGATAAAGGACGCAGTATCAGCAAACGCGTGGTTATCGAATAACGCCAGTCGCGAATTGAACAATCGCGATGAAACGTATATTTGAGAAACCATGTCAACCACAGCAAAAACAGTCCTCATACTTGGTGCAAACGCAGATGTCGCCAAAGAAGCATTGGCGATGTTCGTGGAACGCAACTGCTTTGTCATCGCTGCCTCGCGTAATGTTGAAGCGCTACATCAGTTCGCAGTAGAACGGAAACTGCCCGCGTCGCAGGTGGAAGTACGTTACTTCGACGCGATTGATTATTCCTCGCACGCGGGTTTCTACGCTGCACTACCTGCGAAACCCAACATTGTCGTGTATGCCGCGGGTTATCTGAAGCAAAATGAAGAGGCTATGCGCGACTGGGAGGGAAGCTTCAGGATGATGCAGGTGCATTACTGCGGAGCTGTGTCTGTCCTGAATATTATCGTCAATGATCTCGAAAACACAGGGCTTGAACGCATAGTCGGCCTTTCGTCCTTGTCTGGAGTAAGGGGAAGACGCAGTAATTTCATTTACGGAAGCACGAAGTCAGCATTCACACAATACCTGGCAGGCCTGCGACAATATCTGTTTGATCGCCATATTACCGTTAACGTTATCGTAGCAGGGTACATCAGGACGAAGATGACAGCAGGGTTGGACTTGCCCGAATCATTAATGCTGGAGCCGGCGTTTATTGCGCGCTCTGTGGTAAAACCGTCGTCGCGACTGATCATCGTGCCGGGACTCAAATGGAAAGCGATTTATCATATACTGCGCCTGCTTCCGGAAAGTCTGGTCGCCAAACTTCCCTGATGATGAATAAGGGGACTTGCATAATCACGGCAGCGAGGGCAACACAGTGGTCGTTTATAGTGTTCGGTATAAGCGCTTTAGTATTCGGGACGGCGTTTGTATTACTTTGGGGATTTGCGCAGGCGAAGGAAGCTGTCGTCGGATTTTTCACAAATTACGTTTGGCTTGCTGTTACGCTGCTGGGAGGGATGCTGCTGCACGAGGTAATTCACGCGATATTCTTCGCAATCTTTTCCCGTAACGGGCTTCGTTCAGTTTCGTTTGGCATTAATTGGCAGCATCTTGCGCCGTATGTTAACTGCCCGGAGGCGCTAACGGTAAGGCAATACGCCATTGCGACCCTGATGCCGGGAATCGCACTGGGCTTGATTCCATCTTTATACGCGACTGTAAGCGGTGCGGGATGGTTTCTTGTTTTTGGCGTCTTCTTTACCGCAGGGTCGGCAGGTGATTTCCTTTCATTCTTTGATCTTTTGAGACTTCCGGGTAATGCGCGCGTCACCGATCATCCGGACGAGGCAGGATTTACCTGGACCCACGAAGATTAAGCTCACTCTTTTAACAGGTGACTAAGTCCGCCGGCGCGGAACCAACGGTAGCCAAATGCATCGACGCAGATTCTGTGTACGTCTTTTTCGTCAGCTTTGACCCCTTCAACCATAAACAGGTCAACGAGTTCGAATTCGTCGTGCATGCGAATTTTGAGGGGGACCTCAACTGTTTCACTGGCAAAATTGTGAAGGATAAACAACGAGCTTCCCTGATAAAGGTAGTGCATGCAAAGTACAGACTCGAGTCCGGTGTCCAGGATTTCCCAGTCGCCCCAGCCGATCTCGGTGCACTCCTGGCGAAGTCGTATCATTTTTATCATCCACTGGAGAAGTGATCCTTCTGCGCGCCGCTGTGCTTCGACGTTCACGTGGTGATACGAATAAGGCCCGCTTTCAACAACCGGGTGAACAAGCTTGCTTGCGGTCGAAAATCCGGCCTGATGATCGTCAGACCATTGCATGGGCGTACGTACTGCGTTGCGTTCCTTCAAACTCAGATTGTCGCCCATGCCGATTTCGTCGCCGTATCGGATCACAGGCGTTCCAGGGAGTGAGAACATGACGCTGTACGCAAGTTCTATTTGCTGCCGGTTGCCGAGCATCGTTGGCAAACGGCGACGGATACCACGATCATAAAGCTGCATTCGTTTTTCCGGAGCGAAAGCATCAAACACAACCTGGCGTTCTTCATCGCTCAATCTGCCGAGATCAAGTTCGTCGTGATTTCGGAGAAAAACCGCCCATTGCGAATTAGGAAAGTCAATTCTCGTCTTTTCGATTGCCTCTGATAGTTTCGCGGCGTTGCCCGTCGCCAGGGCGTAGAAAAGATATTGATTCACATAAAAGTTGAACATCATGTGAATTCCTTCGCCCTCGGCTCCGAAATATTTTTGTGATTCCTCCGGTTCGACGTTTGCTTCTCCCAATAAGATGGAGTCACCGCGCCGCCATTGCGCGAAGCGGCGCATACCTCTGAGGTATTCAAACCGTATTTCGCCGTCCGCTCTGTGAGGCATATCTTCGAGGATAAACGGCACTGCATCGATTCGGAACCCGGCTACTCCGAGTTTGATCCAGAAGCCCATTATCTTTTGAATCTCATCACGCACTGCAGGGTTGTCGATGTTCAGGTCGGGTTGAAAATTATAGAAGCGATGATAGTACCAGGCGCGCGCTTTCTTATCGTAGGTCCAGATTCGTTTCTGTACCCCTGGGAAAACCATTCCTTTATTCCAGTTTTCCGGCCGTTTCCTTTCCCAGACGTACCAGTCGCGTTTGGGAGAATCTGGATCGCTCCGGCTTTCCTCGAACCAGGGGTGGCGGTTCGATGTGTGATTTACGACCAGATCGACAATCACTTTGATTCCACGCTTGTTCGCCTGTTCAATAAAAGAAACAAAATCACCGGGGGAACCCAGTTTGGGATCGACGCCGTAGTAGTCGCTTACATCATAACCATTGTCCTTGTTCGGCGAAGGATAAAAAGGAGCAAGCCAGACGGTGTCTACGCCAAGCGCGTGCAGGTAATCCAGCCGGTTGGCTAATCCTTCGAAATCACCTATACCGTCACCATTCAGATCCATGAAGGTCTCGACATCAAGACTGTAAATCACGGCGTTTTTGTACCACAGGTCGTTGATCATTTATCGTCAGATTTTTTGAGTTGCGTCTAAATTTTAAAACCTGTCGGACGCGTGCGCATTTTTTTGCCTATGAAACTGAAAAGCAGGTGAAATCTTACAAGTGGTTTGCTCGTGTAAATTATCGGACACAGGTAAAGTGTTTTTTATACGCATTCACTCGTCGGTATGCTTTGCAACTCAACGGTTACACGCAGCTGTTCGACGCGGCATCAACGTACAACGTCAGCTACCCCCAATAACGGCCGGGCGTGTCGACTCACAATTCATTGCTGATTGTCCCGTCAGTTTACATGCGGCAACTTGCCGTCTACTTTCAACTTACTGGCTACCCGCTGAATTATATTTTTGAACCGTCAATCGAGATAGCAGGCAGCTCTCACGAGGCAACCTAACTTTTTTAACAACCACAGATCGTCGTCAATGAAGAAAACACTACTATTCCTGCTGCTGCTGGGTATTGCAGCCCCATCTTTTTCCCAACAGGTTTTTAAAACCACCCCCAAGAGTGTAATAGGATTTCTGGAGTATCTTCCTCCTAACTACAACTCGAACTCAGACAAATATCCGATTGTAATTTTCCTGCATGGACTTGGTGAACGCGGTCCCAACTCAACGGATCCTTCAGTCGTCGCAGGGGGGTCAGGCCTGATCTCGAAACATGGACCGCCAAAACATGTGAAGAATGGTGAAAACTTTCCTTTTATTCTGATTTCCCCTCAACTTAAGAACAACTACGGCAACTGGCCGGCTGCGTATGTAATGGAGGTTATTGACTACGTTAAGACCTACCTGCGCATTGATGAGCGTAAAATCCATATCACCGGACTGAGCCTTGGAGGCGGAGGTGCGTGGTTGATGGCTCAGAATTATCCGCAAATGTTTGCTTCCGTCTCGCCAGTATGTGGTGCGTCAAACTCAACCGCGAAGGCATGTGGCCTCGCAGCTGAGAATCTGCCGGTATGGGCGTTTCATGGAGACGCCGATCCAACGGTCGGGGTAGGTAAGACGATTACGATGGTAAATGCCATCAATGCCTGCACTCCAAAACCCAGCCCTCTTGCAAAGATGACAATCTATCCGGGTATGAAGCACAATGCCTGGGATCCCGCCTACGCACCTGATCATTCAAACCATAACCCGAATATTTATGAGTGGATGATGCAGTTCACAAATACCGTGAATAATGGTAACAAGATACCGGTTGCAAACGCAGGCACAGACCGCTGGACAACAGATAAAACCTATACATTGACAGCTTCCGGTACAGACGCAGACGGAACAATTACTTCTTATGCGTGGACGAAAATGAGCGGCCCCGCATGTACCATGAGCAGCGCAAACACCAAATCACTTGCGCTATCAGGATTGAACAAAGGCACGTACGTGTTTAAGGTAACCGTCACCGACAACGCGGGTGATAAGGATAGCGACTACGTTACTCTAAATGTGCACAGCGCACCTGTTGCAAATGCGGGACCGGATGTGGCGATCACACTTCCTGCAAACAGCGTCACACTCAATGGCTCCGGAACTGATTCAGACGGAACAATCGCCTCTTACGCATGGAGTTTTGTTTCAGGTCCGGCCACACCGACGCTTGCAAATGCGACTTCCAAAAGCGTTACTGTATCAGCTCTGAACACTCCGGGTACCTACACGTTCCAACTTCAGGTAAAAGATAATCGGGGAGGAACAGCTACCGACAACGTCGTGGTCACGGTTAATAATTCTCCCGACAGAACCGGAAACACTCCGCCGGTAGCCAACGCGGGTAGTGACAAGACCATAACACTTCCGACCACATCTGTAAGTATTACGGGCTCTGGTACGGATTCGGATGGAACAATTGCATCGTACAAATGGACTTTCGTTTCAGGTCCGGTGACGCCCACGCTGTCAGGGGCAACATCAACTAAGGTTACCGTGAATGGTCTTACAAAAGCGGGTACATACAAGCTTCAGCTCGAAGTGAAAGACGACGTTGGTGAAACAGGCACAGATGAAGTGATAATAACAGTAAAGGCTGCAGCTAATGTTGCCCCGGTGGCCAACGCGGGTAGTGACAAGACTATTACCCTTCCGACCACGTCCGTTAGTCTTACAGGTTCTGGCACCGATTCAGATGGAACAATTGCATCGTACAAATGGATTTTCGTTTCTGGTCCGGTAACGCCTGCACTGTCAGGCGCAACATCGGCCAAAGTTACTGTGAACGGACTTACAAAAGCCGGCACATACAAACTCAAGCTTGAGGTGAAAGACAACGCTGGTGCAACGGGTACAGATGAAGTGATAATAACTGTAAAAGCTGCAGCTAATGTCGCTCCTGTCGCGAATGCGGGAAATGACGTAACAATTACCCAGCCGACGTCATCGGTAAGCCTTACCGGTTCGGGTAGTGATTCTGACGGAACGATTGCATCGTACAAATGGACCTTTGTCTCTGGTCCGGTAACGCCTTCGTTGTCGGGCGCGACCGCGGCGAAAGTTACGGTGAACGGACTTACAGCAGCCGGGAAATATACGATGCAACTTGAAGTGAAAGACAACAATGGTGCAACGGGTAAGGATCAGGTGGTAATCACCGTAAAAGCCGCAACGGCAAACATTCCACCAGTGGCATACGCGGGAAAGGATGTGTTCATCTACGTACCGGAGAGTTCTGCTACCCTCATCGGAACGGGTACTGACCCGGACGGACAGGTCGTTTCGTTCTCCTGGAAACAGATTTCGGGACCAAAGGCAACTACGATTTCAGGTGCCAATACCAACAAGATCACAGTATCGGGATTGACAGTAATTGGGTTTTACGCCTTCAAGTTGACCGTTACTGACGACCGCGGAGCGACTCATGAAGACAAGGTGGCCATCAACGTCAGAGATGTGAGTACGACCAGCGCGTCTTTTGCAATGGAAAATACACTCGATGAAGCCTATGCCGTCGAATCCGTAGCAGACCTCGCCGATGATGGAAATCCCTACTGGAACGACAAGCAGGTTGTCGTTTACAACGAGTCAGGTGCACGACTTTATGCCGGCAAGTGGAGTGCAGATTCATACCAATCCGTACTGCGTCAGCCGGGCATGTATATCATAACGATCATGAATGGCGGCATTGTCCTTGAGACTCGCAAAATCATGATTGTCCGATAACAATTACGCGGAGTTTTTGTTTGTTTGCTGAATCAGCCTGGTGAGAGCCGGGCTGATTCTTTTTTAGAATACCCATTCAAAGAATTTGTAAATGCCGTACACTGCCGCAAGAATGACAATAATGCACGCAGCAGCTACGAAAATCAGAATCCCCGTTCCCGAGCCCTGGTGCTTTCCTTCGAAGTAGTGCTCCTTAAGCAGCTTCACATTCCTGTCGTTGGAACGATAGAAGACGTCAAAGAAGGTACCGACGACGGGTACAGCGCCGATGATGGTGTCGAGGGTTGCATTTAACATCATCTTAATTACAACTTTCCCGCTGGCGCCGTGATTGTACATGGTATATATGAGCGCACTCGAAATAAGGAACGTCATAAAGTCGCCGAGTACAGGAAAGAGACTGAGTATCGGATCCAACCCGAAGCGGATATTCGTTCCGGGTATGACGAAGCGCGAATCGAGGAATCGTGCAATCTGTTCCACGCCGCGCAAAGCATCATCGTCCATCCTCCGGTTTGACGTTCCGGGTTGAATAATCCTGATCTCAGGTTCCGTTTCTTTTTTCAAGTCAGATCGCGTCGTTTCGTTTTGCCTCAAGGTTCAACTCGATATTTACCGTTTCCGAGATGAATTTGTCGCCGAGCGTTTTGTCGTTGCCATAGTTCATTCTCCAGTCGGTGCGGTCAATATCAAAGTTTGCCTTTCCCTTGAGCGTGTTGTCATCAAGATCAATACGTGCAGGGAAAGTGATGTTCCTGGTCACGTCCTTGAGCCTGAAGTTGCCGCTTACGTAGAAGTTTGCGCCTTCAACGATCGACTTATCCTGCTGGTCCGGTTCATAGGGTCTGATTCCTGTGATTTCAAACCTGGCATCGCCAAATTTTTCAGCGTCGAAAAAGTCACCGCTTAGCAAATGTGGTTTCAGCTTTTGCTGAACCATGGCATCCTGCTGTTCCACGGTAAGCGACGTTATGTCGATAACAAAGTTACCTCCTGTAATTTCGCTATTTTTTACCATTACTTCACCCGAGGCGAGTTTGAAGTTGCCGGGATGATTCTTGCCCACACCGTGTCCCGTAAACCGAATCTTTGAATTCGCAGTGTCTACCACGAACGTTACGCCATCTCCGGAGGCGGCTTCCTGGCTGTCGCTGATTTGCGCCTCGTCACCCTTCGGCGGGGTGTTGCACGAGAACACGAAGGAGACGACACTTACAAAGGCGATTAAGCCAGACAATTGATTGATAGTGATTTTGAACATGTGCAATAATGTTTAGTCCAGCTTTTGTCCGCTAAAAACTTATGCTAATGACAATAATGTGGATTCCTGCCTGCTATCTTGACTGGTGGTCTACGTAAGTGCATGAGGAGACGCTGACCCCGGGCCGCCCCAGCGGATGCGATAGGCATTCATGGTGTTTTCACCCAGGCGCTCAGTGAGGCGATGGTTCACGTAGGCACCCACAACGGCGCCTACACCGGGAACAAGCTGCAGCAACTTGGCGAGATCAATATAGTCGCGGTATTCAAGCTGAAACGTGCGCCAGTCGAATTCGTGGATATTATCCGGAAGCATTTCGCGGTGTCTCTGCCAGTCTTGAATAATGCTGAATATTTTGTTTCGGTTCTTCTGGCTTGAAAACGTCAACTGAAAGATGTGCAACAGGTACACGCGTTCTTTGTAATCACGAATATCAGCCCCATACAGAGATGCTACTTCGTACATCATTTTCATTTTAAGCGCCAGCCATAGTGGGAAGTCGGCAAGGCCAAGCAGAAACCCGCCAGCGCCTGTTACTGCGCCCTCTGCCGTAGCTGTATTACGATAGAATCGGATGCGGTCGCGAACCATAGATTCACGAACCTGAAGATGTAAACCGGCGGGTAAAACGGGGTTGCCCAATTCTGCACCGAGGATCACGCCACGAACCATTTGTTTGATGGCTGCTGTAATTGCCTGGTGTACCTTCTCCGGAATGACATTATTGATCCGGGTCTGAATATCTTTGGAAAGCGTACTCAGGAGGGAAGGTGGCTTTTGCATATCTGCTTTCCACTGCGCGACTTCATTGGCAACTGATTCTTCGTACGTCATAATGGTGTTGTGGAAGGTACGAAATGCCTGCAAACCTGTCTCATTCAGTCAGGCTGCATTTGCATTGAGCCGGGTAATCCGGTCTTAATGCGCCGAGCTGACCAGGTTAACTCTATTAATACTCGCCCATCGGGTCAAAATCGCCATCACCGTTGTTGTTCTCGCTGTTTTCACCGCGCCGCTGTTCTTTCTTCATATTCAACCGGTACGTGAACGTCAGCAGAAACTGTCGTACGCGCCATTGCGAGTCGTTTTCGGAATAATACACTTCCTCAGGGGAAATGCGTTCTGTAATTCCGCGGAATCTTCGTGTATTGAATACGTCACGTACAGAAGCAGTAATGGTAGCGTTGCCTTTCATGAGATCGCGTGACAATCCAAGATCCATATGGTACATTGACTTGTTGCGACCCGGGGGAGTTTCGCGCGGCGCCCTGTAATTGACGCCGGTTTGAAAATCCCATTTTTTCAGGAACGTGATACGTGAAGTAACACGACTCGTCCATGTATAGGTATCTGCAAAGTATCGTTCGGCGTTATACATGCCTTCGGTTATCGCGCGGTAGAAGTTCGCATTTGCATTCAGGCGCCACACACGAACCGGATTCCATGACAGGTTTACTTCGAGACCATAGGCATCCTGTGTCGATAAGTTTACGGGCATCCGGCGTGTGAATCCTGCAGAGTCAATCTGGGGTATGTTTTCGACTACGCCCGTCCTGTAACGATAGTAAACACTCGATAAAAGTGACCCCGATTCCCAGTTGAGCAGATAACCTGCTTCAATTGAGTTTGTGTATTCCGGGCGCAGGTTTGGATTACCAACATTGAGTGAACGGTTGTCGCTGTAATTCGAGAACGGCATCAAATCGCGGAAACGCGGACGGCTTAGGCGATAACTGTAACTTAATTGAATCGTTTTTTCGGGCGCAAAACGATAGGAGAGGTGCGCGCTTGGAAAAACGTTGAAGTAGTTCTGGTAATTGATGTCACTTGTTTCCACCAGTTCCACTGAAATATCAGAAAGCTCGCCGCGCATTCCGGCCTGCCAGGAGAATCGGTTGATCTCATTCCCGATGATGAAGTATCCGGCATGAATGTTCTCGGTATAGATCAGGTTATTGTCCAGCTCACCGATTACACCGTATTCACCGCTCTCCTGATCACGTTCCTCAACGGTAAAGTCGTTGTCAATAACGCGGAGCGTACTCTTTAAACCTGCTTCCCAACGTCCCTTTTGTCCGAAGGGGTGCACATAATCAATTTGCGCGAGTGCATTACGTTCATTTTCGGTATTGCTGGAACGTTGAAAGGTTACATCGTCTGCGAAAAAGTCTTCCTGCCTGAATGTCGCATCTTCGGTTTCGACGTTTTCGATCCATTTGAAATCAGCGGTGAACAACTGGCCTTTCTTCTTGTATTCACGGCGATAGCTGAGACTGACTTCAGAATTAATTTCCGGCTCTTCTTCGCGTTCGTCGCGTATGGAGAACCCGACCTGATTACCTTCGGCGTCGTAGTCGTAATAACGGTTTTCAGTTTTATTAAGACCGGATGAACGCCGTATAAGGAATGCGCCGGTGAGTATATTCCTGTCATCGAAGAAGTAGTCCATTCCCGCGCGCAGGTTATGTGAACGATTGCTGCGCACGCGATCGTTTTCCTGGCGGTACGTAAAACTTGTATCGGGATTGGCCAGATCAAAGGATTGAAAGGATTTCCCGCTTCCTGGACCGGATCTATAACTGAATCCATAGTTGGTGAAGAAGTTGAAGCGGTTTCGCCGGAAGTTCACACTTGCGGAAGCGCCAAAGTTATCAGGGTGGCCGGCGTTTGCAGTAAACGAGCCGTTAACACCCTGCCGCTCTTCTTTCTTGAGAATAATATTAATGATACCAACTTCTCCTTCTGCGTCGTATCGGGCCGACGGATTGGTAATTACTTCCA
>JAEZDW010000262.1 GCA_023417955.1 Bacteroidota bacterium | reverse complement strand
CAGTAGACGCGGCCGTAATCTGTATACGTACTCCAGTTCTTCACGTAAACGAAGTCGGCATCTTTTAATGCGTCCTGCTGATTGTGAGTGATCGCCGCACCACGCGTAAACTTCTCATCGAGTTCATAATCTTCCGGATGCGTGATCACGAAATCAGCTTTGCCCCAGGCGTTGACCCATTGAGAAAAACTGTTTGCCACACATTGCGGTAGCGCTTTAACGTGAGGCGCCCACGTCAGCACGATTTTCGGTCGCCGTTTTTCGCGAAATGCCTCCGTAATCGTAATAATGTCGGTCAGACTCTGCAGCGGATGAAGCGTCGCGCTTTCGAGACTTACAATGGGTATACCTGCATACCGAACGAACTGATTAATATACAGCTCACTGTAGTCATCAATTTTGTTCTTGAGTCCGGGAAACGTGCGTATACCAAGTATGTCGAAATAATTACCTAGAATCGGTGCTGCGTCTTTGACGTGTTCAACTTTGTTGCCGCTCATGATAGCTTCATCCTCGAACTCGAGTGACCATCCTTCGGCGCCGACATTAAAAACGATTGACTCCATACCAAGATTAGCAGCAGCTATCTGCGTGCTAAGTCTTGTGCGCATGCTCGGATTAAGAAACAGCAGCCCAAGGCGTTTGTTTTGGCCGGCAGACTTTGCAGAAAGCGGATCAGCCTTAAACGCAAGCGCTTTTTCTACCAGTGCGCTGATATCAGCGGCGTCGTCGACAGAAATAAACTTTTTCATTTCAGTTCTTCATTGAGTGCCTGGAGGAATAAGTTTGCCTCCTCCATGGTCAACGTGAGAGAAGGCAACAACCGGATCGTATTTGGTTTGGCCTCGCCGGTAAAGATACCGTGACGGAAAAGCAAATCATGCCGTACCGTCTTGTGCTCAGGGGCGAGATCAAACCCGATCATAAGCCCTCGACCGCGAATGCTTTCAATACCGTTTACCGCCGGCAGATGCCCCAGAATATGTGAACCCACCAGTGTTGCGTTACGCATCAACTGTTCCTGTTCCATTACTTCAAGCACAGCCAGTCCGGCGGCAGCAGCGAGATAATTTCCGCCGAATGTCGTTCCAAGCATGCCGCTCCAGGGTTTTATGTCCGGTTGAATCAGCACGCCGCCAATAGGGAAACCGTTAGCCATTCCCTTTGCCATCGTTATCAAGTGTGGCTGGATACCTGAGTACTGATGCGCAAAAAACTTTCCCGTTCTCCCATACCCTGACTGTATTTCATCAAGGATAAGCAGCGTGCCGTTTTCACGACACTTTTCGTCAAGGAGTTGCAGGAAACTGTCTTCGGGCACCTGGATGCCACCAACTCCCTGAATGCCTTCAATGATTACTGCAGCTACATCACCATCCAGTACATCAAGGAACGCAGCCGAATCGTTAAGCGACACAAACACAATTTCGTGTCCGGCATTGAAAGGTGAAACTATCTTCGGGTTGTCTGTCGCAGCTACTGCTCCTGACGTTCGCCCGTGAAACGCTTTTTTGAATGCTATCACCTTCTTTCTTCCCGTTACAAATGACGCGAGCTTCAATGCATTTTCATTGGCTTCAGCCCCCGAATTGCACAGGAACAATTGATAATCGGGATACTCTGACAACTGACCGAGGCGTTCAGCAAATTCCTCCTGCAACGGATTCTTCACACTGTTGGAGTAAAAACCAATTTTATCAAGCTGATCTTTCAAACGCTTGACGTAATGCGGATGTGAGTGTCCGATAGAAATCACTGCATGACCACCGTACAGATCAAGATATTTTCTACCCTTGTCATCCCAAATCCATGAACCTTCCGCCCTAACAGGGGTAATGTCGAAAAGCGGATAAACGTCAAATAATTTCATTGTCATTAGAATACGATCGATTTGAGTTTCAGACCAGCGGTTTCCTCAAAACCAAACATAAGGTTCATGTTCTGCACCGCCTGGCCAGATGCGCCTTTCAATAAGTTGTCAATGGCTGAATGAATAACGACTTTGTCGCCGTCGTGTTCAATACCGAGCAGACACTTGTTGTTGTTTACAACCTGTTTCAGGTTTATGGTTGAATCGGATACTACCGTAAAAGGATGATCGTGATAAAAATCATGATACAACTCCTTTACCTTTTCAACGGGGACGGAAACGGAAACACAGGAGCTTACGAAGATTCCACGGGGGAAATCACCGCGCCAGGGAATGAAGTTAATTGGTCCGCCAAACGCGGGTTGCACTTCCTTAAGGGTTTTGTTGATTTCCTTCAGGTGCTGATGAGTCAATGTCTTGTAGGCGGAGATATTGTTCGCGCGCCATGTAAAGTGTGTTGTCTCCTGCAGACGTTGACCGGCGCCTGTCGATCCCGTTATTCCTGTAACGAAGACTTCGCCCAGCAATCCCGCTTTTGCCAGCGGAAGAATGCTGAGTTCTATTGCCGTTGCAAAACATCCCGGGTTGGCGATGTTGTGCGCCTTTTTAATTTCGTCGCGCTTTAACTCGGGAAGGCCGTAAACGAATGAACGGCCATCAACCGTATCGCCAAGGCGAAAATCCTGACTGAGATCTATTATTCTTACCGGTGCCGGAAACGAATTCTCCTGCAGGAATTTTTTACTTTCACCGTGACCGAGACAA
Organism: Bacteroidota bacterium; assembly: GCA_023417955.1. Lineage (GTDB taxonomy): Bacteria > Bacteroidota > Bacteroidia > Cytophagales > Cyclobacteriaceae > Ohtaekwangia. The sequence goes on along the minus strand of JAEZDW010000262.1, from coordinate 32 downwards.
AGAAAAACAACATCCACGGCATCGCTCCATTC
>JAEZDW010000205.1 GCA_023417955.1 Bacteroidota bacterium | reverse complement strand
ATCCACGAATCCTACTTATAACCATGAGTGTTTCCAAAAACGGAGGCGACCCCCTCTGGTTTAAAGACGCGGTTTTCTACGAAGTTTCTGTTCGCGCGTTTTTCGACAGCGACGGAGACGGCATAGGTGATTTTGTCGGATTACAACAGAAACTTGATTACATCGAAGACCTCGGCGTCAATACACTTTGGCTGCTTCCGTTTTATCCCTCGCCGTTAAAAGACGATGGATTCGACGTTACCGATCATACCGATGTTCACCCTGATTATGGATCGCTTGCAGACTTCAAACAACTTCTGAAAGAAGCACATCGCAGGGGAATTCGTGTGATAACCGAACTTATTCTCAACCATACATCTGATCAGCATCCCTGGTTTAGGCGTGCGCGAAGATCAAAACCAGGGTCGCGTTTCCGCGATTACTATGTTTGGAGTGACACGCCTGATAAATACAAGGAAGCACGTGTTATATTCACCGATGCTGAATCCTCCAACTGGACGTGGGACCCGGAAGCAAAGGCCTATTACTGGCACCGGTTCTACAGACATCAACCCGAATTGAATTTCGAGAACGCAGAAGTGCAGCTTGAAATGATCAAGATTGTCGACTTCTGGATGAAGATGGGTGTCGATGGCTTTCGACTTTCGTCGGTGCCGTATCTGTTCGAAGAAGAAGGCACCAGTTGTGAAAATCTTCCACAAACGCACCAGTTTCTTAGGCGCCTGCGGGCGCACATTGACAAGTATTATAAGGATCGGATTCTGATCGCAGAAGCCAACTTGTGGCCTGAGGATGCTGCCACGTATTTTGGTGATGGACAGGAGTGCCACATGAATTTCAACTTTCCGCTTATGCCGCGCATATTCCTGGCGTTGCGTACGGAAGATACGTATCCGATTATCGACATCATTGAGCAGACTCCTGAAACTCCACCTAACAGTCAATGGGCACTGTTCCTGAGGAATCACGATGAACTTGGACTTGAGATGGTTACTGAAGAGGAGAAAGATTACCTGCTTAAGGCATATGCATCTGATTCCGACACCAAGTTCAATTCCGGTATACGCCGCCGACTGGCACCGCTGCTCAACAACGACCGGCGTAAAATTGAATTGCTGAATACAATCTTGTTCTCATTACCGGGAACGCCCGTAATCTACTACGGTGACGAAATAGGAATGGGCGACAACGTATATCTCGGTGATCGCTTTGGTGTACGCACACCGATGCAGTGGAATATGAATCTGAATGCGGGATTTTCATCTGCCAATCCGCAGCGGCTTTTCCTTCCGGTGATAACTGATCCTGTTTTTCGCCATGAATCCATCAACGTTCAAACGCAGGAAGAAAACCCGTCATCGCTGCTTTGGTGGATGAAGAACGTCATCGCTATGCGCAAACGCCTCAACATTTTCGGAAGGGGCGATATGAAGTTTATTGAGGGTTCAAATGCCAAGGTACTCGCTTTTGCACGTACACTTGACAAGCAGGTAATCATCGTTGTCGCTAACCTTTCGCAATTTTCGCAGGCAACCGTTCTTGACCTTTCCGGATATAAAGACGCTGACGTTACGGAAGTATTCAGCCAAAACCGCTTCCTGAACGTGGGCGAGGGCGAATACTCAATTACCATTGGCCCTTATGGGTACTTTTGGCTGCAGATAGACAAAGCCGAAAAGAAAACTAAGGCAGAAGCCAGCGGCGAACTTCCATTGGTTAAAACCGATATTTCCTGGGAGCGACTGCTTTACAACTATAACGAGGTTCGTGATATCGAGCGCCGTATCCTGCCACCATTCATGAAGAAATGCCGGTGGTTTGGAGGAAAGGCAAAGGCGATAAACAAAACATCGCTGCACAAGATCATTCCACTCAAGGTGGAAGGGGATACTCACTTCCTTTGTATTGTTGAGGTGCATTATGTACAACGGTTGCCAGAGTTGTATTTCCTGCCACTTACGTTTGCCCCTTCGGACAGTATTCTTGAACGTGTTGAATATAATGCGCAGAGCGTTGTATGCCGCGCCGAGATACAAAACAAGGCGGGCTTCATCATGGACAGCAGTTACGACAGAGTGTTTCGTGATTTTCTCTTCTTGAGTATGGACAAGGAATTGCGAATCCGTGATGATGAAGGCGGTGTGCTTGAATTCAATTCGAGTATGTTCTCCAAGGCGTCTTCTTCCAGGGCCGTTGATTCCAAAATACTTAAGGCTGATCAGAGCAACACAGCCATCATCTATAACGATAAGTACTTCTTCAAATTCTATCGCAAGCTTGAGAAGGAAATAAATCCCGACCTTGAAATAGTGCGCTTCCTTTCGGAGCAGACTTCGTTCAGGAATTCGCCCAAGTATGCCGGCGGAATTGAATACCGCGATGCCGAGGGTAAGACTATCGTATTTGGGCTGTTGCAGGAAAAAGTCGAGAATCAGGGTGATGCCTGGGTAATGACTGTTGATTCCGTAGGACGTTTTTACGAACGCGTGATTGCGAAAGCCAAAGGAATGAAGGTGCCCAGGCTGATCAACAAGCCGTCGATACGTTTCGAGGAAGCACCAGATGAAATCCAGGATCTCATCGGAAAAGGATTTTACGAAAGGATCGTTCGGCTGGGACAGCGCACGGCCGAAATGCACATCGCCTTATCGTCCGGGAAGTCGGATCCGGCTTTTACACCGGAGAACTTTACGGCGAATTACCAGCGCTCAATGTATTCGTCGCTGCGCAAGCTGGTTCGTGATCGCTTCAGTTTGCTGGAGACCTCGCTTTCGAAGCTGCCGGCGTCAATTCAGGAGCTGGCGAAACAAATTCTCGGTCAGGAGGATGCAATCCTTGAAGCATTCAGCGAAATCTACCAGATTAAAATTAGCGCGGTAAAAACGCGGATACACGGCGACTACCATCTGGGCCAGGTGTTATTTACGGGAAGCGACTTTGTTATTATCGACTTTGAAGGCGAGCCGGGATTTTCATTTAGTGAGCGCCGTTTGAAAAAGAACGCTCTTAAGGATGTTGCCGGCATGATGCGATCCATTCACTACGCGGCGTTCGGCAAAATTCTGCTTAATGAAAACTACCGCGAACGCGACATGGAACTGCTTGAGGCGTGGGCGGATCAGTGGCAACATTATGTTAGTCGGTTCTACCTGGGTGCCTACATGGAGAGGATGGGGATGGGCACCAAATTGTCATATGAACAAGGCGTACTAATTCGTACATTCTTGCTCGAAAAGGCGATTTACGAACTCGGATATGAACTTAACGCCCGTCCGGACTGGACAATCATTCCGTTGCGCGGAATCGAATACCTGGTGAAACGATTTGAAGAGGAAAGACAAACCGGGAAAAAGTAGGCGGAATTAATTGGTGATCAAAAACTACAGCCATGAGTAACAAGACAGATATCGACGTGGAGAGCAACAGTTTGATTTCAGACTATGATATCCATCTTTTCAGAAGTGGCAAACACTACAAGCTGTATCAAAAGCTCGGAGCACATCCTGTGACCTTTGGAGACAAGGAGGGAACATACTTCGCTGTCTGGGCACCCAACGCTACCTCTATTTCTGTAATAGGGTATTTCAACAACTGGCAGCCGGGGCATAATCATTTGCATCCCCGCTGGGACGGTTCCGGAATCTGGGAAGGATTCTTTCCCGGTGTCGGCCATGGCGAAGCGTACAAGTACGCAATTCATTCCAATACGGGCGAATATGTAGAGAAGGCAGATCCATTTGCAACGTATGCAGAAACACCACCGAAGACTGCATCTATTGTGTGGGAATCGAAATACGACTGGAAGGATCAGGAGTGGATGCAGCGGCGCAAGAGTGTTGCAGGTAAAGCGCAGCCGTATTCTGTTTACGAAGTTCACATCGGTTCCTGGAAGCGTAAAGATGGCAATGAGTTTCTTACGTATCCCGACATCGCGCACGAACTTGTGCCTTACGTTAAGGAGATGGGATTCACTCATGTGGAGTTCCTGCCAATCATGGAACACCCATTCTATGGTTCATGGGGATACCAACTCACCGGCTACTTTGCACCATCGAGTCGTTACGGGTCGCCCGAGGATTTCAAATACATGGTGGATTGCTTCCATCGCGCCGGCATTGGTGTCATACTGGATTGGGTGCCGTCGCACTTTCCTGGTGATGTTCACGGCTTATTTAAGTTTGACGGTACACACCTCTACGAACACGCTGATCCAAGAAAAGGATTTCACCCTGATTGGAAAAGCTATATCTACAATTATGGCCGTAACGAAGTGCGGGCATTCCTGATCAGCAATGCCCTTTACTGGCTTGATGAATTTCACATCGACGGACTGCGGGTTGACGCGGTGGCTTCAATGCTGTATCTGGATTACTCAAGGAACGCCGGCGAATGGATTCCGAATCAATACGGCGGGAACGAAAACCTTGAAGCGATTTCCTTCCTCAAGGAAATGAACGAAACCGTATACGGACATTTCCCTGATGTAGTTACGATTGCGGAAGAGTCAACGTCATGGCCAGGCGTTTCGCGGCCAACGTATCTTGGGGGGCTTGGATTTGGACAGAAGTGGATGATGGGCTGGATGCATGATACATTGCATTACTTCAAACTGGACCCGGTTTATCGGAAGTATCACCAGAATGAAATCAGCTTCAGTATCATGTATGCCTTTACAGAGAACTTCATGCTGCCGCTTTCACATGATGAAGTCGTTCACGGAAAAGGGTCACTTTTTGGAAGGATGCCCGGTGACGAATGGCAGAAGTTCGCCAACCTGCGCCTGTTGTTTTCTTACATGTTTACCCATCCCGGAACGAAGTTGCTGTTTATGGGTGGCGAATTCGGGCAATCTGCTGAATGGAACCATGAACGCAGCCTTGACTGGCATTTGCTGCAGTATCCGTTCCACCAGGGCGTAAAAGATATCGTCCGGGATTTGAATACCCTTTACCGTGCGGAACCAGCGCTGTACTGTTTTGCGTTTGAACACAAAGGCTTTCAATGGATCGATTATGGCGATCGCGAAAATAGCGTTATCGCGTTCCAGCGCCACGGAGACAAAAAAGAGGACCTCCTGATCGTGGTTTGTAACTTTACTCCAGCGGTGCGGGAGCATTATCGGGTAGGGGTACCGTATCGCGGATACTGGAAGGAAATTTTTAATTCGGATGACGTAAGGTATCAGGGGAGCGGTGTGACCAACCATGGTTTGCTGAGTACTTCTCCGGTGAAGTACCACCAGCGTGACTACTCCGTTTCATTGACGCTGCCTCCGCTTGCCATGATCGTTCTCAAACTCGATCGTGAAGTGAACGAATTTGACTTGAAAGACATTAGTACATAGTTTTCAGGCGGGAATACCCGCTTTTACCTGAAATCGATTTCCCTTGGAAAAACTTATTTGTATACACGGGCATTTCTATCAACCTCCCCGTGAGAATGCGTGGCTTGAACAAATTGAGGTTCAGGATTCCGCTTATCCCTATCACGACTGGAATGAACGCATTTCAGCGGAGTGCTACAGTCCAAATACTGCCTCCCGCATCCTTGACGAATCGGGAGCGATTACCAACATAGTAAACAACTACGCGCGGATCAGCTTCAACTTCGGGCCTACGTTGCTCTCCTGGATGGAAGTAAACGACAGCGAAGCGTATAAGGCTATTCAGGAAGCCGATAAGGAAAGCCAGCGGTTGTTCAGTGGGCACGGATCCGCAATGGCACAGGTGTACAATCACATCATTCTTCCGCTGGCAAATGCCCGCGACAAGGAAACGCAGGTCATCTGGGGCATTCGCGATTTTGAATACCGTTTTAACAGGAAGCCAGAAGGTATGTGGCTAGCCGAAACCGCAGCGGATACGGAGTCCCTTGAGATTCTTGCGAAACACGGCATTAAGTTTACGGTCCTTGCCCCACGACAGGCAAAAGCTATCCGGCGTGTGGGTAAGGAAGAGTGGACATCGGTGAACACAAATACCGTAGACACACGTCGGCCTTATCTGTGCAACCTGCCTTCCGGAAATTCAATTGTGTTGTTCTTCTACGACGGCGATATAGCGCAAGGAGTGGCTTTTAACGGTCTGTTGAATGACGGACGCAAGTTCGCGGATCGACTTATCGACAGCTTTGATATGAACTCGCCGGAACCGCAGTTGGTGCATATCGCAACAGATGGCGAAACCTATGGTCACCATCACAAACACGGCGACATGGCATTGGCGTATTGCCTCGATTTTATCCAGCGCGACGAGCAGTCAAACCTCACCAATTACGCGGAGTTCCTGGAGAAGTTTCCTCCGACTTATGAAGCACAGATCCATGAAAACAGTTCCTGGAGTTGTGTCCATGGCGTTGAGCGTTGGCGCAGCGATTGCGGCTGCCACTCCGGTGGAAAACCAGCATGGAATCAGAAGTGGCGCGCGCCCTTGCGCGATGCCCTTGACTGGCTGCGTGACGAGTTGATTCCGATATTTGAAAACGGTGGCGAACAGATTCTTCACGATCCCTGGCAGGCACGGAACGACTACATTAACGTGATCCTTAGCCGCGACGACGAGACGATAGCAAAATTCTTCCGCGATCACTGCAAAACTCAGGTGGAACAGAATCAAGTGCTGCGGCTCATGGAAGTTCAGCGTAACGCGTTGTTGATGTACACCAGCTGTGGCTGGTTCTTCGATGAAATATCCGGAATCGAGACTACACAAATCATGCAATATGCGTGTCGCGCCATGCAGCTTGTGTCACAGGTTGCCAGAGTGAATCTGGAAGCCGAGTTTCTCTCACGTCTTGAGGCGGCGCCGAGTAATGTGCCGGCGTTGCAAAACGGCGCGCAGGTGTACCAGAAATTCGTATTGCCTTCGAAGACAAACCTGCAACGCGTCGGTATGCACTACGCCGTGGCGTCGCTGTTTGAAGAAGACCCGGAGTCATTCCCTGTGTTTAACTATACCACAGAAAATGAAGTCTTTGTGAAAAAGGAAGCTGGACAGCAGAAGCTTGTGCTTGGAGTAACAAAGGTTCGCTCCAACGTTACACGGTCGCAGAAGAAGTTTGCATTTGCTGTTGTGTATATGGGGCAGCATAATCTCATTGGAAACATTTCTATTGAAATGGATGCAGAAGTGTTTGCAAGTATGCAGGCACGGATTGTGGCCGCATTTGAAGAGGGGCGGCTTGGCGATGTAATTGGTCTGATGCAAACATACTTCGGTCCGGAGAAGTACACAATATGGCAACTGTTCCAGGATGAGAAGCGCAAAGTCTTTGACCTTATCACTGAAACGAGCATGCGCGATCTTGAAGAATCGCTGCGTCGAATCTATAATCGTGATTACCCCTTGGTTACTGCACTTGGCAACAATGACATACCTATTCCAAATGCATACAGGACTACGTTTGAGTATATTCTCAATGCTGATCTCATCCGTTGCTTTCAACCCGAAAAGATCAACATCCGACTGCTGGAGCGCATTGTTTCGGAGCTTGCAAAATGGGAGTTGAACATTGAAGACACTGACAAGGTTGAGCGATTGGCAGGGGAGAGTATCTATCGCGAGTTAAAGCGCATCGCGTCAGAAGGTGATAACCCGAAACGTATCGAACGACTCAATCGTCTGTTTCCGCTGCTTCGGAAATTTAACATCCGGCCTAACTTGTCAAAAAGCCAGAATCTCTATTTTGAAATTTCGGTGGAGAACAAAGAGCGCCTTACGCGTTCGCCGGAATGGATGGAGCATTTCAATTTGCTTGGCGACAACCTGAGTGTCAAGGTAAGATGAATGGATAGCTAATCTCCGTCCGGCTATCTTAACCATAGCGCAGAGACGGAAAATTACTTACCTTTCTCCTTATGGATCACGTGACGAATCGAATGCATACATTCCGGAATGTGGTTACATCCATTATCGTAGCCGGCCTGGTGATTCACGTTGCATTATTGTTGTTTCTCACGTTCTCGGGGTCAGCCGCACCTTTGGGGAAGTCATTACCGGCGAAGATTTATCAGCATCTTTTTCATCTCGGTCCGTTTTACAGGGAAAGCTCAATTCAGGCCTCCGATCACTTTGTTGTTGGTGCTCTCCGTGACAACGACTGGAACTATATTGATGTTAGCAGGAAACACTTTGATCAGTACCTTAAACAACCGTGGCGAAGTCATGAAATTACCATAAGGGACTATATACGCGACCAGTGCTTAAAGCTTGAACGCGCCAAACAACCACAACAGTCACACTCATTTCGCAAGCTTATCCGGCTTACGCGTGCTGAATTTCCCCAATACAATACAAGTGACTCAATTCGCTTGTTGTATATCCGTAGATGGTATGATATAGACTATCATAGCCATAAGCCAGACACGATCCTAGACCTTACATTTTCTCCGGGTGATGTTCAGCCATAGCGTTGTAGAATATTTCTTGCAACAAAAACGGGAACCTTTGGCAACGCGGTTTTTCCTGAAGGCTGTGTTCTTTCTGGCGCTTTTCAAGCTGATCAGCCTGTGGCAGGTTGCAGACGTTGTGTTTTATGAGTATTCGAAAGCAACTCCGGAATCCTGGTATGCGCGTATCATTATGTCGGGTTCAGAATTGGCCGCCTTTAACATTGATCTCTTTTTTGCGCTGTTTGCAGCGTTTCTTGTGTTTGCGCTGATTGCGCGTACAGATTATCGGGTTAACGCCATTTTCTTCTGGTTTGAACTGAACTATTTTCGTGTACTTCATCCGCTTACAAACGGCTCCGACTTTGTAATTCTTGTTCTCGCTATGTTTGCGATCCCATTGGCATCACGACCGGGCTATACGTCTGCACAAGTTCAGATTGTTTCCAACGGCCTTTTCAATTGTTTTCGAATCCTGGTTCAAATCCAGGTGTTGAGTATTTATCTTATTAGCGGCTGGGATAAATTAACAAGTCAGGTGTGGCGTTCGGGAAACGCTTTCGAATATATTGCAAATCTGGAATTGATTTTTAATCCTGTGTTTGGACCAATCTTCGAATCCGGGGTTATGCACACGACAATGTCCTGGATGACGATCGTCTTTGAATTGATATTTATCCCACTCGTGTTTATCGAACGAACGCGGCTGCCGATACTTTTCGTCGGCGTGTTATTTCACATTATAATATGGCTGATGCTTGGCCTTCCTGGTTTTGGCTGGATCATGATAGTATCCTACGCCATCTTTCTTAAAGACCGCGATTTCGATCGTCTGCCCAAAAGACTCAGGCCATCGCTTCCGTAGGTTGCTTGTTGTCGAGGTAGTTCCACGCGAGGCTACTGGCCCCGAGGATTGGTGCTGCCTGATTTTGAAGAGCGGAAGGAAGGACCTTAACCTTGCCACGGAACAGTGGCATGAGGTTCGCCTCCATGTGTTTGATTGTAGGCTTGAAAATCAAATCTCCCGCAAGAGACAAACCGCCGAAAAGAAATATCGCTTCCGGATCGGTATGCACTACAGTTTCGGCGAGTTTCATTCCAAGAATTCTGCCGGTATATTCAAATGCTGCGAGCGCGACAACGTCACCGCGTACTGCGCATTCGGTGATCATTTTTGTGGTGAGGTTATCGAAAGAGATACCGCGGAGTTCACTGGGTTCGAGGTGATCTGCAAGCAGTTTGTACACGGTTCTCTTGATGCCTGTAGCCGATACATATGTTTCAAGACATCCACGTTTTCCACAGTTACAGAAACGCCCTGCCGGGTTTACGGAAGTATGACCCACTTCACCCGCGATTCCGTGTTTGCCATTCAGAAGTATACCATTGCACACGAAACCACTGCCAAGCCCTGTTCCCAGGGTGATGACAACAAAGTCTTTCATGCCCTTTGCCGCTCCGTAAACCATTTCGCCAACGGCGGCGGCATTCGCATCATTTGTGATGATTGCCGGAATGTCAAACTCCTCTCTGAACATCTCGGCGAGCGGAATAATACCTTTCCATTTGAGGTTTGTGGCGCGCTCGATAGTTCCTTTGTAGTAATTGCCATTAGCTGCACCCACACC
>JAEZDW010000093.1 GCA_023417955.1 Bacteroidota bacterium | reverse complement strand
GTATTGCGAACCAACGCATAGCCTATACCTTTGAATCAAGATTAAAGACAACTATAGACAGTAAATATCCCCGGGGTCCAGGACTTTGGGGATATTTATTTATAGGAGGTTTGTGATCCGGTTTGAGACACTGCCGGGCAACGGCATGGGTATCCGCCAGAAATATCAATAGTTATATTTCTTGAAAATCGTTTCCAGTTCCCGGTAAAATAGTTCCTGGTTTGTGGAGGTAAGTCCTGCAGAATTGGTCTCCTGCATCAGCTTGATCAATGAGCTGTAATGAGAAAGGTCAACCGGAGATGCCATTAATTCCCGAAGGTCACGTTTCAGAAACTCAGCCCTTACCTGGCTTAACTCCTTGTCGTATTGTTGACGAAAATAATTCCGCGCGGTTTCCTCACTAAGGAAATCCTGGATGAGTCCGTTTCTTACTTGCCGTACAAGCTCGATTATCCGGTCCATGGACAACCGAGTCTCTCGCTGGACTTCATTTTCCCCCTGGGCTAGCATTGGTTAGAACCGAAATTGATTATTGAATATAAACAAAAGTACGAAAGCCGGCGTGTTTTTCTTTCGGCCGGAACCCTTTTCAGTAAAAAATCCCGCAAAACGGTTGGTCATCATGACGTTAATCTTTCCCGGGTTCCCGAACGACCTCGATCCGGGCCATTTCTGACATCGAAACAGCTGGCATCGAAATTTAAAAATTTGATGGAAAACAGCAGACTTATGCGTTACATCTGGATCAGGGAAGAAAAATCAAAAGTGTTCAAATCGTTCTTGTCCGGAAACGAAATTGAAGTCGGACTCTATATCTCGCCAGCACAAACCGAGGTTGCGCCAGTCAAAGAAGTCGAAATCTTTTACGGCGAAGATGCAAGCGATTCGTATCGTGCGGAAGTGAGAAAACATAAACTGCTGGATACGCCTGGACATTCCGGAAAGTCCTACCTCAGTCTCAGTCTCGTTAAGGTATAATTAACGCAATCATTTAACGTCGCACCGCCTTCGGTTATTCCGACTTTTAAGCTACTCCTGTGTCCTCGACGCGATCCGTGATTTTTATTTAGCAATCATCCGAATAAATTGCCTAACAAAAATGGATAACATGAGGCGAGTTGAATTCGACGGATTTTGGCTCTGGCAGTTTGATCACCTGGCAACTGAAAAAGGGATCAATCATTTTGTCACTGACCGCGCGTCATCCAAGACGGAAGACGGTTTTACGCTCAGCTTTTCGAGCCATCCCGATAGAGAATATATTCGTTTGAACCGGCTGCGACTTGCAAATGCGATTGGTGTTTTGCCTCAACGACTTTTTCTGCCGTCGCAGGTTCATGGCGATCGGATTTTGCGTGTAACTTCGGAAACGACAACAGCAGACCTCATGGAAACCGATGCCCTGGTGACTTCAGAAAAAGGAGTGTGTATCGCGGTGATGTCCGCAGACTGCGTTCCAACATTGCTATACGATCCTGTAAAGTCTGTTGTTGCAGCTGTGCATTCGGGCTGGCGTGGAACTGTTCAGAAAATTCTCAGTAAAACGATTGCTTACCTTAGAGAGCACTATGATTCTCAACCAGATGATATACTTGCGGGAATTGGCCCATCTGTTTGCCAGGAGTCGTATGAAGTAGGGGGAGAGGTAATTGCACAGGTGGTCACAAACTTTGCGAACGCATCCAAACTGATGATTCCTACTGCACCAGATAAGGCAAAACTCGATTTGTGGGAGGCCAATAGAATTCAACTCATCGATTCAGGACTTGCGGCTGATAACGTTCGCGTTGCCAATCTGTGCACCGTCATTCACAATGAATGGTTTTTCTCTGCAAGAAAGGGTGACAAAGGCAGATTCGCGGCTGGTATTGTACTGCGCTAAACCTGCTTTTTGAACGAACCATCAGTGTGCATGCCGGTGGCGCTGTTGTTCACTGCTTTCGCTTGCCGGATTGGTCATGACCCCAGCAGCAATTGAAATAATACCAAAGATCAGATGCGGCATAAAAACGGCGTCACTGAACCTGAAAAGCCACGGAGAGGCCGCCAAAAATATCCCACCAAAGATATCCATTGATAAATGTGCCCGCATTGGAATTAGCCGCGAAATACTGAGCGGATAGTTTGTAAATAAACTATAGCCAATAAATACCGTTCCGAGAGTTACCGGTATCCAGGTTTCTGCACCGCCCGCAGCAAATCCGAATAGCCACGGCGCTCCCATCAGTATCAGGCTAGCTAAATAGTCTAGTACTCCATGAATACGAGGTGATATTATTTTCATAGTCGCTTGTATTTGGATTATCAAAGACTTTGATAAATATCTGATACCACGATGCGACTACTGTTGTCTCCAAAAACACCCACTCAGTCAGAGCCTTTGATTCTCCATTTCAGCATTGGCCGGAATCTTAGTATTCAGGCGTTTAGACATTGGTTGGAATGATATTTTAGAACCTTAATCTGCCGTTTCGATTCTTCAATATCATTTCACATAAACGTAAAATCTTATGAACAAAGACCAAACCAGCGCGGATGCGGGTATTAAGACCAAATGGTCGCTGGATCCCGCACACAGTGAAGTTTCATTTAAAGTGAAACACATGATGATCACTTCGGTAACCGGATATCTAAAGGAGTTTGATGTCGAGGTTGATTCTCAAGGGGAGGAATTCGACAATGCCGACGTAAAGTTTGTTGCTAAAATGAAGTCGCTGACCACAGGCAATGAGGATCGCGATGCTCACCTGCGTTCGGCGGACTTTTTCGATGTCGATAAGAATGCCGAACTGGTTTTTAAGTCGACCAGATATTCCCGGGATGGTGAAGATATAACGCTCGAGGGGGACCTCACAATCCGGGGTGTAACGAAACCGATTGTTCTTGACGTTGAATTTGGTGGCGTTCAGAAGGACCCTTGGGGTAATACGCGGGCAGGGTTCACGG
>JAEZDW010000074.1 GCA_023417955.1 Bacteroidota bacterium | reverse complement strand
AAGTTATGATTCAGGTAATTCCTTCTATTGCAATCCGTAAGGGTAAAGTGGTGAAAATGCGCAAGGGAGATCCATCCAGTGAGAAGGCGTATAATGAAAACCCGCTCGACCTGGCGCGTCGTTTCGAAGATCACGGCATTGAAGTAGTTCATCTTGTTGACCTTGATGGCGCTGAAAAAGGCTCACCAAAAAACTGGCATGTACTCGAAGCCATCTCCGGGCATACTGATCTTAAAATAGATTTCACCGGAGGAATCAGTACTGATGGCGACATCAGCAAAGCATTTGAATTTGGTGCAGATTACATCACGGCAGCGAGTATTGCTGTGACTGATCCCGAACTATTTGCCTCCTGGATTATTTCCTATGGCAGGGAAAAAATGACTCTGGGCGCCGATGTTGTAAATCGCGAGTCAAAGGAATTGTTGTTTCGCGGGTGGCAGCGTAAGTCTCATCTTACACTTTTCGACCATCTCGAATTCTTTTATACGAAGGGCCTTAAATACGTGAAGTCCACCGATGTATCACGCGACGGCGTTCTTGAAGGTCCGGCCTTTGATTACTACCAGGATATACGCGCGAAGTTCCCGGATCTGAGTGTACTTGCAAGCGGAGGCATTCGCGGTGTTGATGACATCAAGCGCCTGAACGAGATGGGAGTATTCGCTGTGATTTTTGGAAAGGCCTACTACGAAGGAGTTCTCAGCCTGAAAGACCTTGAACAATTTCTGGTAAACAAGGAGGCTTAATTATCAGCTGCTTTGACGGATACCCGGCAGGACGCTACTCGAGTATGTCCTGCATCTTATACTTCTGAATCAGATAGTACAGGAAGTTGAAAGACAAAATTGAATCATCAGTTTGATTCCGTGGTTTGCTTTCATCTTTGGGAATTGGTTTTACCGCATTACGCGGCGGCAGTGTCTTAGTGTTGGCTGAGTCCCTGGGTTGAAGAACTTGTGTTGAGGGGCGTTTCTTATCGCTGCTTGAAGGTGGCGTGAGGATTACATCTCTTTCGCGCAACTCTTCCGTGTCATAGCTTTCAAAGCTCGGGCTACCCGACTCCTGTGCATTCGCCAGGGAACTGGCGGCAACGAGGAGGGATGCAGAGACTATGAAACGCAAAAGGTTCTTCATGGTAGCGGCCCAGGTGAAAGAAGAAACGACCCAATTAAATTTTTTGTTTCGGAAAAGTACACAATTTATGTACTATTAACACTTTTTTAACAACACAAAGTAATGTATAAGTGACTTTAGAACGAAGCTTGCATTGCTTTAATTAGCGTCAAAAATCCGGTTTTTATGATTACTTGGGATGATTTCGCCAGAGTTGACCTCCGGGCAGGTACCATTGTCCGGGCTGAACCATTCCCGGAGGCCCGCAAGCCGGCATTCCGGCTATGGATCGATCTTGGGCCCCTGGGAATTAAACTGTCGAGCGCTCAAATCACTGCACACTACACACCTGAAACTCTTCCCGGGAAGCAAGTGATCTGCGTGGTGAACTTTCCTCCAAAACGTATAGCAGGATTCACGTCCCAAGTACTCGTGACAGGCTTTCCCGATGAAAAGGGTGATGTGGTCTTAAGCACTATCGACAAACCCGTGCCCAATGGATCAAGACTCTTCTAGCCAGGAAATCCGGTTTAGCGACCTTCCCGAAATTTGCGGCGGACGCCTGATAGCTGCGCATTCCCCGGATGCCCCGGTAACTGAACTGATTTTAGATAGCCGTAAGACAACCGCCTTGCCAGGCCGCGTCTTCTTTGCTATCCGTGGCGAGCGACATGATGGACATCGTTTTATTGGAGAACTATATCAGAAGGGTATTCGCCATTTTATCGTCGAATATGATTCACCGGAATGGCTGACATATGCTCATGGAAATTTTCTGCTGGTAACGAGCGCCATCGACGCGCTGCAGAAGATCGCAGCCCGCCACCGGTCTCGCTTTTCCATTCCCGTAATTGGCATCACAGGCAGTAACGGAAAGACGATCATCAAGGAATGGCTGTACCAGCTTCTTTCGCGACGCGATATTGTCGTCAAAAACCCCGGAAGCTACAACTCGCAAATAGGCGTACCGTTGTCTGTCTGGAAAATGTCGCCACACCATACGATAGGTGTGTTTGAAGCCGGCGTGTCGAAGCCCCGCGAAATGCAAAAGCTTCAAGCGGTCATAAGACCCACCATAGGGATCTTCACAAATATTGGTACTGCTCATGACGAAGGCTTCTCCTCCCGTGAAGAGAAGATACGCGAAAAAATCGCGCTGTTCAGGGAAGTGCAGTGCCTGATTTGCTGCCGCGATCACGATGAATTGTTCGGTTACCTCTCCTCCTCCGGAATCCCATTGCTTTCATGGGGGTTTTCTTCCGAAGCAGACGTTCGCGTTTCACGGGATGGCACGGAATATCAACTAGCGTTCCGTGAAGTATCCTTTACGCTGCAAATTCCCTTTGGTGATTCTGCCTCCATCGAAAATTGTCTGCACTGCGTTGCCACCCTGCTATACCTCGGGTGTTCCGCAGATGACATCAGGAGCGGGATCAACGCGTTGAAGGCAGTACCTATGCGCCTGGAATTGAAAGAAGGAGTGAACCAATGTCAGATAATTGATGATAGCTATAACAACGACCTCGCCGGCCTTGAAATAAGTCTGCAATTCCTCACGCATCAACGACTTAAGAATCGAAAGACTGTTATTCTCTCTGATATTCTCGAATCTGGTCTCCCGCCGGATCAATTGGTGGCGAGAATCTCTGAACTCATTGCCCGGTTCGAGATCGACCGATTCATCGGGATCGGTCCGGTGCTATCGGCTCACAAAAAAGCGTTTGGTTCGGAAGCCCGCTTCTTTGAAACGACAGACTCATTTTTGAAGGAGGTTGCACCTGATTTATTTTCACAGGAGGTCATCTTAATCAAAGGGGCACGCGTTTTCGGCTTCGAACAAATTACCGGCAGACTTCAGCGCAAGATCCACGGTACGGTGATGGAAATCGATCTTGGTGCTATCGTTCACAATCTCAACTTCATAAAATCGCGGCTTCATCGATCGACGAAAGTAATGGTAATGGTGAAAGCATTTGCCTATGGAAGTGGCAGTAATGAAGTCGCCAACCTGCTGCAATTTCACCGTGTCGACTACCTCGGCGTGGCATATGCCGATGAGGGTGTCGAATTGAGAAAGAATAACATCACCCTTCCGGTAATGGTGATGAATCCCGCTGAGGATTCGTTTGCCCTTCTTCAGCGGTACAATCTTGAACCTGAGATATACAGCTTTTCATTGTTGCGCAGCCTGGTGCAATTTCTAAATTCCAATACATGCAGTATCCACGTGAAGATCGACACAGGTATGCACCGGCTCGGCTTTGCTAAGCCCGATATTCCCGAACTCATCGGGATTTTGCGCGCAAATCCAAACATACGCGTCGCATCCATCTTCAGCCATCTTGCGGGCGCGGATGAACAACAACACGATGGGTTTTCTGAATCACAAGCGAAGTTGTTCGACGAATGCGCAAATATGCTTGCGGAATCGCTCGGGTATCGTCCGTTATTTCACTTGTTGAATTCCCCAGGTATCCTGCGGCTGCCTCATCTTCAGTACGACATGGTGCGCCTGGGTATTGGGTTGTATGGCATTGATCCAACCCGTGCGAATCCTGCTTCACTTCGTCCGGCGGCGACTCTTAAGACCGTTATTTCTCAAATACGAAAAATTGAAAAAGGTGAAACTGTCGGTTACGGCCGACGGGGTGTCGCAACGGAACCACTCACTATTGCAACAATTGCGATCGGTTATGCCGATGGCTACAGCCGTGCTTTCAGCAGAGGCATAGGGCAGGTGCTGGTACGAGGCAGACGTGTTCCTGTAATCGGAAATGTTTGCATGGACATGACGATGATAGACATCACGGGAACGGATGCCAGGGAAGGCGATGAGGTTATCGTATTCGGGAAACAATTGCCCATAGAAGAGGTAGCGGCTTCGATTAACACCATTCCTTACGAGATCCTCACCAGCACGAGTGAACGTGTGAAGCGTGTGTTTACCGCTGAGAGCCTCTGATCAGCCGCAGCCAAGATTTTTTCGGAAGTTTGACATATTCATTCCACCGTAATCCTGATTTTCGCCGGCATCGGCATCCTGATTTCCCGGACGGATCTCCTTCGCTGGTTCCTCCTTAGAACGCTTCAATCCGCGCGTTTTTCGGGGTTTCGATGTATCCTTCTTCGACATTTTTAATGTGACTTAAATCATTGGAAACGAATGGAACCGCTTCTATATTTGCCTTGTTTAAAATTAATCTAATTAAGAACACATGGCAACGGGTAAAAGTGTCGCACAGATGCGGCCAGGTGAAGTGGGTGTCGTAGCGGGGTTTACCGACGAGTTTCTTTCCGTCAAACTTATGGAAATGGGCTGCCTGCCCGGGGCCTCGGTAAAACTTAATTTCACCGCGCCGTTTGGTGACCCCGTCTGCATCAGTGTATCCGGGTATGAGTTATCGCTCCGCCTCGAAGAAGCAGCGACTATTTCAATTGTCGATTAATGCCAGAAGCAGCGAGGATAAAGATAGCGCTGGTTGGCAACCCTAACTCGGGTAAGTCTTCCCTGTTCAATCATCTGACGGGGCTGAATCAAAAGATAGGAAACTTCCCTGGTGTCACGGTTGAAAAAAGAACAGGAACGTGTGCACTCACTGACGGGAAAAAGGCCGAAATCACAGACTTCCCTGGAATCTATAGTATTTACCCCCGCAGCCTGGACGAACGAATCGTTTCCCAAACGCTGCTTAACCATCATTCCCAAAGCACTCCAGATAAGGTAGTCGTTGTTGCGGATGCCACGAATTTGAAGCGCAGTCTGCTTTTACTTACTCAAGTAATCGATCTTGGGCTTCCAGCCGTACTGGTTCTTAATATGATCGACCTGGCCAACAAGGCCGGGATGACGTTCGATCTTAAAGCTTTGTCAAAGAGACTGGGCGTACCTGTCATTGCCATCAACGCACGCAAAGGAACCGGCATCGCCGAGTTGAAGGATGAACTCGTAAAAAAGCACCTGCCATCGACGACATCGATCTTCCCCATCTGGAAGGAAGTAGAGGGCGCCGTCGCTGACCTTCGCAACGCGACAGGGGTGGATAACGATTATGAAGCATACCTTTTCCTCGAACAACCTCAGTCACTGGGGTTCCTGGATCGCTCTACACTTGCAACCGTGTCGAGTATCCGGGATCGGCATGCATTCTTCCCCGGTAAGTTTCAGGGAGCTGAAACGATACAACGGTACAGCTACATTCAGGATCTGCTGAATGAGGTGACCTTAAAAACACCCGACGCATCATGGAAAAGAATGACCAGTCGCATCGATCGCGTACTGACACACAAGGTTTGGGGATATGTCATCTTCTTCCTCGTGCTCTTCCTGATCTTTCAGGCAATATTCCCCTGGGCAACTGTGCCCATGGATCTGATCGACGGCGGATTTGCGTCCTTTAGTTCTTTCCTGGGCGCGCACCTCCCTGAAGGTGCATTAACCAGCCTCCTTGCAGATGGCATCGTCCCGGGAATCGGCGGCATCGTCATATTTGTTCCGCAGATAGCAATCTTGTTTGCATTTATTTCCATACTCGAGGAATCGGGCTATATGGCAAGAGTTGTTTTTCTAATGGACAAGATCATGCGGAAGTTCGGTCTGAATGGAAAGAGCGTCGTTCCGTTGATGTCCGGAGTCGCATGTGCTATTCCCGCGATTATGGCCACGCGCACGATAGACAACTGGAAGGAGCGCACAATCACCATTATGGTGACCCCGCTCATGAGTTGTTCAGCGCGGCTTCCGATTTTTACGATTCTCATTGCATTAATAGTACCCGAGCAAAAGGCACTTGGATTTTTCAACCTTCAGGGGCTCGCACTCATGGGTCTTTACCTTCTTGGCTTTGTCGCTGCACTGCTCTCGGCGTGGGTCATGAAACTTATTATCCGTGTGAAGGAACGCAGCTTCCTCATCATGGAACTTCCGCCATACAGAATTCCGAAGTGGTCCAACGTGGGATACACAATCGTTGAGAAGACAAAGGCATTCGTCTTTGAAGCTGGTAAGATCATTCTGGCTATTTCTATTATTCTTTGGGTTCTCGCCAGCTACGGTCCCGCTGACAAGATGAGTAACGCCAGAGAGGCAGTACTTGCAAGCGCAAACGAGTCGCTGGACGAACAGGAACTCGAAGACCGGATCGCAGCATACAAGCTGGAGAACTCTTACGCGGGCGTGATCGGTAAAGGACTTGAACCATTGATCCGACCTCTGGGCTATGACTGGAAAATTGGTATCGCCCTGGTCACATCCTTTGCAGCCCGTGAAGTCTTTGTAGGCACGATGGCGACGATATACTCCATAGGCAGCAGCACGGACGATGAGGCGACGATTAAGCAGCGGATGCGTGAAGAAATCAATCCGGAAACCGGCACCGCCCGATTCACTCCGGCAGTGGGTCTGTCGCTGCTGGTCTTTTATACATTCGCCATGCAGTGTATGAGTACCCTTGCCGTGGTTTATCGGGAAACTAAGGGATGGAAGTGGCCGGTCATTCAACTGGTTTACATGACCACACTGGCATACGTGTCCGCCTGGGCGGTCTTCAATATTTTCTCTTGATCTAAAATGGCCGTAATTTGGCCCCCAAACTTCGTGAACTTGGGTACATTTAATCAAAAAATCGTCGGAATACTGGGTGGCGGCCAATTAGGCCGGATGATGATCCAATCGGGAATTGACTTTAACATCCCGTTCAGAGTCCTGGATCCGGACGCACACGCTCCCTGTTCGCAGCTGGCGGAATTTCATCACGGTAAGCTCACCGACTTCGACACGGTTGTGAAATTTGGCAGCGCCTGCGATATCATTACCATCGAAATTGAGAACGTAAGTGTTCCCGCCTTGCGTGAGCTCGAACGTCTCGGAAAAAAAGTATTTCCTCAACCTGATGTTATTGAACTGATTCAGGACAAGCGCACGCAGAAAACATTTTATCGCGAACATGGGATTCCTACGGCGGAGTTTGTCCTGACGGAAGACGCAGCTGACGTCGCGAACCACGCATCATCCTTCCTGCCAGCGGTTCACAAATTGGGTCGCGAAGGTTATGATGGTCGCGGTGTTCAGGTAATAAAAAATAACGGCGACCTGAAGCATGCTTTCGATGCTCCCGGTGTACTCGAAAGAATGATTGATTTCGAGAAGGAAATTTCCGTGATCGTTGCCCGAAACGAGAAAGGGGAAATTGCAACGTTCCCTGTTGTTGAAATGGTTTTCCATCCTGTTCACAATCTTGTTGAGTATTTGTTCGCACCTGCAGATATCTCAACTGTTGTTGCGCATAAGGCGGATGAAATTGCGCGGATAATTATTAAGAAGCTTGACATGGTTGGCCTCCTGGCGGTGGAAATGTTTGTTACCAGGGAAGGTGAAGTGCTCGTTAACGAAATTGCCCCGCGTCCACACAACAGCGGGCACCAGACTATCGAAGCAAATGGCACATCGCAATATGAACAACACCTGAGAGCGATACTTGGTCTGCCGTTGGGCGATACGACCTTGCTGCTGCCGGGGGCGATGGTAAACCTGCTCGGAGAAGCCGGGCACGAAGGAGACGCAGCATACGAGGGCTTTGAAGAAGTGGTTTCTATACCCGGAGTTCACGTTCATCTCTATGGTAAGAAGAAGACAAAGCCATTCCGAAAGATGGGCCACGTAACGATCGTGGGCCACGATATCGAAACTGTGAAAAAAAACGCCGATTTTGTGAAAAAGACACTTAAAGTCATTTCCTCATGATAAATCGCCCCGTGGTCAGCATCATTATGGGCAGCCAGTCTGATCTTAAGATTATGAAAGAGGCTGCTGAGGTCCTGGATCAATTGAAAGTTTCCTATGAGATCACGATTGTGTCTGCACATCGTACGCCCCTGCGAATGGTTGATTTCGCCACCAAGGCGAAGGATCGCGGCGTAAAGGTGATTGTCGCCGGTGCCGGAGGCGCCGCACATCTTCCCGGGATGGTAGCTTCATTAACGACATTGCCTGTCATCGGTGTACCCGTTAAATCATCGAATTCGATAGATGGCTGGGATTCTGTTTTAAGTATTTTACAAATGCCTGCCGGAGTGCCTGTTGCTACTGTAGCCTTGAATGGTGCACAGAATGCCGGCATCCTGGCTGCACAAATTATCGCAACTGGCGATGAGCGGGTTGCGGAAGAACTCAACCGATTCAAGAACACACTCAAAAACAAAGTAGAGGTTAGCGCGAAGGGACTGGAGGAGCGGGGGTGGCGAGAGTTTTTGTGAAAAAAGTCGCATTAATTCCTTACCTTTCATTATTTGAAAAATCCGTAGACAATGGTCCTAAACGAAAAGGGGTGGCTAAAAGAATACCTCGAGTTCAGAAAAAATCTCTTTCATGGCCTGGCCCAGGAACCGTATCGACGGTCTTCGCACCCTGAGTATTCCCTCTACCGACTCATACAACCTACGGGGTTGATGTATGGTGAGTCCGCTACCACCGAACTTGTCGACGATGACGATTGGAGCGAAAAGGATCGTATGAAAGTTCTCCTCGCGGAAAGTCTCATTAGCAGCTCACTGCTCTTTTGCGATAAACCTGTGAGAAGCGAGGAGGAACTCACGGGGATTATTATGAACACCCTGGAAAGCATCGGAAACTTTTATAACAATATTTTCCCTGAGATATCGGTTCCTGGTAAAACGTTTTTCGGACGAAGGAAGACTGCCCTTGAACTTGCCGAGGCAATCCTTGAAAAACGGATCAATTATACGAGCAATTACCACGGCGGCTTTTGGACAACCTTCTTCCACAACAGCCTTCTTTTCCTTGATGTTTTCATCTTTGGTCAATGGATTCATACGAACGCCGACAAGATTGTAGCTGACTTTTTCCGGTATGAAAGAGAAGAGCTTCGTTTTTCAATGGTGAAAGTCATGGCTGCAGCAGCACACGCTAACAAGGTCATCGCTCCTGAAGAACAGCGCTTGTTCGAGTTCTTTCTGCAGACTACAGAACTTCCGGCCGACCGAAAAAAAGAAGCACTGCGCATCTTCACGGAAGGGATCGCCATTCAGGACATAGATCTCCCCGCAGAAAACTCGTGGATACTGAAGAAGTTTTTCCTTGAAATTGCCATCCTTACTATCTGGGCCGACAAGCGTGTCGAAGAAGATGAGGTCGAATTCCTCCGCGTATTCTGCAAATACTTTGAATTCTCGGATGACGAACTTGAAAACAGTATGGTCGCCATCGAAGGGTTCGTGCTTGAAAACTGGAACCACCTCGACCACTTGCAGGACAAGCAGGACTTTCAGAATGTAAGTGAACAGTACATCGACCGTATCGCCAAACTTGCTGAAAGAAATAAGACCCGTTTGTTGCGTGACCTTGAGAATCAGGAACGAATCACGAACCTGCTGGACAAAGCGAGGAGTTTTGAACTATCAGCTGAAGAGAAAGAGCAACTGCGCCGACAATTGATTGAGGTGTTGAAAACAATCCCGTCCTTTTCAGTTACTTCGGTGCCCCAACGGTTTCTTACACTGCCAATCCTGCTGAAAATACTTCCTAAAAATCTGTTTACTCACAGCAATTAATCACTAATCAATTCTCGTGTTCCGCCGGCGTATCGGCAGACTCTGCTTTCTCCTTCCTTGGAACAAGCACGGAGAAGATAATTGACAGTGTGAGTGTGGCGATGATCACGGAGAACGACGCGTAGACGCCGATGTGGTAGTCGAAAATCTCCAGCAACATCTTCGCGCCGATAAAGAAAAGAATAATACTGAGACCCTTCTGAAGCAGGTAGAACTTATCAATAATTCCCGCCAGGAGGAAGAACATCGCCCTTAGTCCCATCACAGCGAAAATATTCGAGGTGTAAATCAGAAACTCATTCTGTGTAATTGCAAATGCCGCAGGAATTGAATCAACAGCGAAGATCAGGTCAGTTGTCTCGATCAACACGATGACGAGGAACAGCGGCGTAAACATCAGTTTTCCCTCGCGCTTCACCAGAAACTTTCCGCCGAAGTCTTCCCTGGTTATCGGTAAGTACCTCCGGCAAAACTTCATGATCGGATTCTTTTCCGGCTCGATTTTCTGATCGTCGTCTTCGAAGTAAATCCGGATTCCGGAATATATCAGGAAGACGCCAAAGATGTAGAGGATAAAATGGAATTGGTGAATCAGGTACGCGCCTACAAAAATGAAAACAGCGCGGAAGACGATTGCCCCGAGTATCCCCCAGAAAAGTACCTTGTGAAAGTATTCCTCTTTAACCTTAAAATATTTGAGGATAAGCAGGATCACGAAAATGTTGTCAACCGAAAGTGCCTTCTCCGTCAGGTATGCTGAGAAATACAGGACTGCAGCATCCACCCCTGAAAGGACCTCTATTGCGTCACCCACCACGTGTTCGTAGGGGCCTTCAATGTAGACCAGATAACCGAACGCTGCGCTTATAAGAACCCAGAATATGGATTGGTAAAGGGCGGACTTTGCCGAAATCTTGTGAGCCTTCTTGTTAAAAATTCCGAGGTCAATCGCCAGGAAAATGATAATGATGGCGAAGAAAACGCCAAATAGAATTAGTTCCCGTTCGCTCAGATTTGAAAAAAGTGACGCGGCAAGTATGTTCAGAAAAAAAGA
>JAEZDW010000011.1 GCA_023417955.1 Bacteroidota bacterium | reverse complement strand
GATCCGGTGTGTGGTGTATTGTAAAGATTTCCTGGTCAAGTCCGTTATACATCACCTGCAACATGCGGTCATAAGGGGCATCCGGTCCTGACGCATGTGAGAATTCTTCGATCCTTTCAATGCCTGCGATACCCATTGTTTGGGTAATCTCAACGGCGTTGGTACTCCAGGGGGTAATCATTTCCTTCCGGGGCCCGATGAAATAACCGGCGATTTGTTTGTCGGACAGGGGATCGGCGTTTCCGAACAGCCATTTCAATTTTTCAATATCACCGGATGGCAAAGCCTGTAGCAGGCCAACCGCGTAAATCGTGTCGGCTTTCGTACGGAAAAATAGGATCATGAAGATTGAGCGTGTGATTTAAGATGCCGCAAAACTACACTTTTTTAAAAATTATTACCCCGGTTTTTTTTCTATTACCGGCTGCTACGAGGAAATTCAATTACATTCGTGAGTTATTTGAAATCGTTATGAAAAAGCTAATTACCTGCATGGTTTTTTGCGCGATTTTCGGCTCCATCTTCGCGCAGTCAGGAAACGTTGACAAGGACGAATACGATGAAAATTATGAGTTTTCTGAAACGAAGGAGGTCAACATCAGCGCCGGTGTCGGCATCGGACTCGATTTCGGTGGTATCGGCGGAAGACTCACATTTGCGCCCGTCAAATATCTCGCGCTTTTTGGCGCCATTGGCTACAACTTCGATGGTCCTGGTTATAATGGTGGTATGATTGTTCGGATTCTTCCGGACGCGAAGGTTTGTCCGATTATCAGTGTGATGTACGGTTATAACGGCGTTATCGTAGTTGATGGTTGGGACGAAATGAATAAGACCTACTACGGCGCTTCCTTCGGAACCGGTATCGATCTCCGGCTGCGAGGCGGTAATTACTGGAGTTTTGAATTGATTATACCCGCGCGGTCGCAGGAGTACAAGGATGCTGTTGATTTTCTTGAGAACAATCCGAACATCAGCATGTCAGAGGCGTTTCCCCTTTTGGTCAGCGTCGGCTACCATTTCAAATTGTAAACCACTGTTCGTGGCTGCGCGTGATTTCAGGAATTAATTGATGATGAGGAGCGTCCAGTTCCCGATAGGTGACGTGGTCTCCTGATTTCGCCAGCCAGTCCTGAATCTTTTTTGCAGAAATCACCTGGTCGCGTTGCGAACCAATGATGTGTACACCTACCTGGTGCTTACGGAGCAGATCCATTGCTCGCGGTGCCAGTGCTAACTTGCTGTAGGTGATCCAGGTATTATAAACCTGCATACGTTTTTCACGCGTGTGAAGTTGTGCAGAAACAAAGCGTAGCAACTTTGCACCTGCGAGCCCGACAGCGCGTACGAAACCGACGACAGCCCGCATCGGGCGTTCCCTTTCCATGAGAAAACGAAACAATGCACGACCTGCACGCGTCGACGTAGCGAGGCTGAACCATGGATCGCGGGTAAGCCCGCCGGGTGCAATAAGGAAGATGTCTTTGATTTGTGCTGCAAAAGGACCTGCCAACGCGAGCACGGGGCGTGCGCCAATGCTGTATCCGAGTAAAGAAAACCGTGTGATGTTACGTGCGTGAAGAAATGCACGCATCATATCAGTCCAGTCTTCGGCGGATAGGTTCACGTCGTTGTTTGGTCGAATGCTGCCACCGTGGAAGAAGAGGTCAAAAGAATAACATGCGTAGCGCGTGCCCAGCAACGACGTCAGTTCGTCAAAAACGGAGGCATCCTGACCAAAACCATGAAAGAGGAGCATGGTTTGCGGACCGTTTCCGCTTTTACGGTAAGAAAGCACCGAACCATTCCATTTAAACTCCATAGTTTCGTCAAAAATAAACAATAGCATCCGGGTTTTTGACTCCGGCTGGTGTTCGAACGCAATTGTTCAAAATGTCGGATGCAGGCTTATGCAAACGGAGTTGCATACAGATCAATATAAGTTGCATACAACATCCAAATAAGTTGCATACAGGCTTCGCAAACGTTACGTACAGGTTTTTGAGAGAAATTGCGGAAGAATAGGGAGTCCAGAGTTGTTGAAATGCGCGATTCGGTTTGGAACCTCTGGTTAAACAAAAGCGCCGATTCAGGAAGAATATCACCTTAGAACGGGGCGCGTCGGGATTTTTTCGGAAACATTGGTGTTACCTTGCAATAAATACTTTGTGACGTCCGTCTACGGATGAAACCCTGAAACGTGCTCCTATGGATTTCGCCATGCAGCTAAAAGAACAGACCTTCCTTAAGGAGAAAGACCGGTTGCTCAGTTTTATTCGCAACCGGGTATCGTCGACTGAGGAGGCGGAAGACATACTTCAGGACGTCTTTTATCAGTTTGTTGCCGGATTTGACACCATTGAATCTTTTGATCGTGTCACGGCCTGGCTTTTTTCTGTCGCGCGTAACAAGATCATCGACCGGTACAGAAAAGATTCGGTCAGGCCACAACGCGCTGATCTTGAGCGACACACAAGCCTTGATGAAGACGCACCCCTGACACTTCAGGATATTCTTCCCGACCTGAACAATACACCGGAGGATTCCTTTTTCCGCGATGTGATCTGGGAGACAATAATGGAAGCGCTGGATGAGTTGCCAGCTGAACAGCGCGAGATATTTGTGCTGAACGAAATAGAGGAGAAGAGCTTCCGCGAGATCGCAGAAGAACGCAATATTTCAATCAATACCCTGCTGTCGCGAAAGCGTTATGCAATACTCGCATTACGCAAGAAGTTGCAGCGATTGTATGAAGATATATAATGGAAAAAGCATCATGAACGGAAAGGCATTTTTTTGGAAATGTGTGATCGGCATTCTGCTGGGGTTGATTCTTTTCGGCCTGGTGACCCAATTGCTATGGAACTGGCTGATTCCAGATCTGTTTAACGGACCGAGGATTAATTATCTTCAGGCTATTGGCCTGTTGGCCCTGAGCAAACTTCTTACCTGGGGATTCTGGGGCAGACCGCCACGGCATTCCGGCCAACCTTATTGGAAGCGACGCTTCGCCGAAAAACTTCACAGTATGGATCCCCAGGAACGCGAAGCTTTCAAACAAAAGATGAAGGAGAAGTGGTGTTCGTGGGAAAAGGATTCTTCCGCGTCAGGTAGTTCAAACGTTTGAAACGGGTTGTCTTTTTAGCCGGCATTCGTTCTTAGTCCTTAGTATTCTTTCCAAAGTATAATTTCTCGCTGCGTTTTTTTCTCTGCGTGTTGTAACGCTATTTATTTTTCTGCGTATCACGTATCATCCATCATTTAATTCACAGGGAAAAATGATTTTCTTTTTTTAAGCAGCCTTCTGAAATATAATGGCGCGCCATGCGTCTGCTGTCCTGTGAGCTGCTCCGGCTGTGTTTATTACAGTTTAACCGGAATCTTTTACACTTTACGATGAAATCATGTGTCAAATAAAACCTGAAACGTCGTTGTTCGTTAAAGGAAACACTGGAAACTTTTAAAATACATTTCGTTTCCATAGTTTTGCCGCATGGGAGAAATCGACGATAATAAAGAAAAGTTGCTCCGCGGTGCGGACGAACTGTTCATGAAATACGGATTTCGCAGTGTTTCGATGGACGATATCGCCAGACATCTTGGCGTCTCCAAGAAAACGATCTACCAATACTTTGCCGACAAGGACGAAGTTGTAGAGTCAGTTGCCAGGGAACATATGCAACGGCAGAAGGAGCAGTTTGAACGAATTGCGAACGAATCAAAAAACGCAGTCGAGGAAATGGTTCGTATTTCATATTGTCTGAAAGAAAACATGCGGAACATCAATCCGAGTGTTTTGTTCGACATGCAGAAGTACCATCAAAGCTCATGGAACGAATGGTTGAAGTTTAAACATAAGTTTATCCGCGAGAACATCGTCCGAAGTATGAAGCAGGGAATTGAAGAAGGCGTTTTCCGGGATGACTTCAACATGGAAATCCTGGCAACGATGCGCCTCGAACAGGTGCAGATGGCTTTTGACAGCTCTGTTTTTCCACGCGACAAGTTCAACATGGCAGAAGTTCAGGCGCAGTTGTTTGACCATTTTATTCACGGCCTGTTTACCGATAAAGGCAAAAAGCTTTACCAGAAATACAAACAGAAAAACCCACAACCCTATTCCGTATAAGTCACATGAAACGCTACCTGATTTTAATCCTTACCCTGCTGCACATCAATTTGGTGAGCGGCCAGACAGGCGCGGTAAAGAAGCTCACTCTTGAGGAGAGTCTTAAATACGCACTTGAAAACAATGTTGAAATAAAGAACGCATCGATTGATGAAAAGATTGCCGACGGCAGGGTGAAGGAAACCCGCGGCATAGGCCTGCCCCAGGTGAATGCATCAGTATCACTGGTGCATAATCAGAAGCTGCCGCGCTTCTTCGGTCAGAAGTCGTCTGATAATCCAATTACTTCCGGTTTTCCCGGTAACGACGGCGACGTGTTTGCCATGCAGAACTTCTTCCAGTTGAAGAGCAGTGGCGATGCCGGTGTGCGAATCGATCAGCTCCTGTTCAATAGTTCATACCTCGTTGGACTGCAGGCTGCCAACGCGTATCGCAACCTCGCGGTCAAAAGTGCGCAGCAGACACGTGAACAGGTAATTGAAAATGTATCGAAAGCTTTCTATACCTGTCTGATAAACAAAGACAGAATCGGTTTATTTGAAGCGAATATCTCCCGTGTTGACAGCTTACTGCGAACGACGAAAGCCCTTTATGACAATGGGTTCGCAGAATCAATCGACGTGGATCGCATCAGAGTGACACTAACGAACCTGCGCGTTGAGCAAAGTAAGTTTCAACGCCTGCAGGAAGTATCCCTCGAACTGCTGAAATTCCAGATGAATTTCCCTATGGATGAGCAGATTGATGTCGATGGCGACATATCATCCATAGAGATTGACAGTGCCATTCTGAATGATTACTCCGCGAACTGGGAGTATGCACAACGGACAGACTATCAACTGCTCGAAGCGAACAGGAAACTTCAGTCGCTTAACCTGAAGAACAAGTACGCTGAAGGGCTGCCCAGCTTGTCAGCATTTGCAAACTTGGGATACACAACGCAGTCGCCGACTATTGGTGGTCTGTTCAAAACGGAAACCGATATGACAGACAACGGGGTCATCGGTCCGGACAAATGGTACTCATATTCGATGTTTGGTTTGTCGCTGAATATTCCTTTGTTCAGCGGACTGCAACGGAATTATCGGGTACAACAGGCGAAACTCGAGCTGCAAAAGACAGAGAATGCATTCTCGAGCATGAAGTCCGGTATTGACCTTGAGATCAAGCAAGTTGCATCCAATTACCTCAGTGCGGTTGAGGCGGCTGCGGCACAGAAAGAAAATGCCGAACTCGCCGGCAATATTGCACGCGTTGCAAGAATAAAATTCGAGCAAGGCGTTGGCTCCAACCTGGAAGTGGTTGAGGCAGAGAGTTCTCTCAGAGAGGCTCAAATAAATTACTACAGCGCACTGTACGACGCGATGGTCGCGAAAATCGATCTCGACAAGGCGTATGGCAGGTTGCAAGACCCACAACAGAACCAACACTAACCTATTCACATTAACTCATTATGAAAAACATTATGAATTTCCGTTTGCCTGTAATTCTCATCGTTGGCGCGGTGATGGCCGGATGCAGCGCTACGACTCCCGGCGACGAGCGCCTGGCGAAGCTGGAGAAACTGAAAAAACAGCAATCCGAACTGTCGCGCGAAATCAAGGAACTGGAAGCCCAGATTGACAAAGATACACCGGATAGCGCACGGGTTGTTAAGGCGAAAGAGGTGGATGTTACCGAAATCCAGCCCCGTAGTTTTGACCATTACGTTCAAACACAAGGGCGAATTGAAGCAGAGAATAATATTCTCATCAGCGCCCGCTCAATGGGTGTGGTGGAGAAGATATTTGTTCAGGAAGGTCAGCAGGTTACCAAAGGTCAGGTGCTGGCGCAGATCGACAATTCACTGATTCAGACAAGTATTGAGAGCATGCAATCTCAGCTTGAGCTTGCGAATACTGTGTTTGAAAGACAAAAGAACCTGTGGGATCAAAAGATAGGAACTGAAGTACAATACCTTCAGGCAAAGACCAATAAGGAAAGTCTGGAAAAACAACTTGCGGCGCTGAAAGAGCAGAATGATATGACAAGAATCAAGGCGCCGGTATCTGGAGTAATCGACCACATCCATGTGAAGGTAGGGGAGAATATCGCACCGGGAATGCCCGCGTTACGAATCGTTAATAACAACGAACTCAAGCTCGTATCAAGTGTTTCCGAAGCGTATGTAGCTCAGGTGAAACGCGGAAACAAAGTGATCGTCGAGATTCCTGAACTGAGCAAAGTCCTGACAGGCAAAGTCTCTTTCGTCGGACGCAACATCGATCCTATGTCGAGAACGTTCGCAGTTGAAGTTGACCTTCCTTCGGAAGCCGAACTCCGCCCCAACATGACGGCTACGGTTAAGGTTGTTTTCAATACAGCGGATCAGGCGTTGGTCGTTCCTGTAAATACGATTCAAACACTCAATAATGAGAAGATAATTTACGTGGCAGAAAAAGATGGCAGCCGATACGTAGCGAGACGCAAGACGGTTAAGATCGA
Organism: Bacteroidota bacterium; assembly: GCA_023417955.1. Taxonomy (GTDB): domain Bacteria; phylum Bacteroidota; class Bacteroidia; order Cytophagales; family Cyclobacteriaceae; genus Ohtaekwangia. The sequence continues at coordinate 1,953 of JAEZDW010000011.1, read as the reverse complement.
CGGTGTCTTCAACAATCAGGCACAGGTACAAGGTCTGAACCCTGGAGACCAGGTCATCACCTTTGGCTACCAGGGTCTCAACGATGGAGAGGTTATCAAAATCTAGTGCTTTACTGAACCCATACACTTTATGCAGGATTTGAACAAAGAGTTTAAACCGACGAGTTGGGCAATTGATAATAAGGTCAGCATTTACGTTGCGACTGTCATTATCTGTCTCGCCGGAATAATGGTATACCGCGGACTGCCGAAGGAGAACTTTCCTGAGGTTGTATTTCCGCAGATATATGTAGCGACAGTTTACAACGCGCCGCCTAAGGACATCGAGAACCTGATCACGAAACAGATCGAAAAACAGGTTAAGTCACTTTCCGGAGTTAAGAAGGTTACAAGCAACTCGTTGCAGAACTTCTCGAACGTAATTATCGAGTTCCAAACGGATATTGACGTCGCAGACGCTAAACGTGAAGTCCAGAACGCTGTTGACAAGGCGAAACCGGATCTGCCAACTGACCTTGAGAATGAACCCGAAGTTATCGATATAGATATTTCGGAAGTGCCGATCATGTTCGTGAACCTTTCTGGTGACTATGATCTCCAAACGCTGAAGCGATACGCAGAATTGATGCAGGAGCGGTTTGAATCGCTGCCTGAAATCCGAAGAGTGGATATTGTCGGTGCACTCGATCGCGAGATTCAGATCAATGTCGATATGTACAAGGCTGCGAGTGCCGGCGTAGCGCTGATGGATATTGCCCAGGCGGTTGGAAGTGAGAATGTGATCCTTCCAGCGGGTGAGCTTTCCGTTGATGGAATGAAGCGCTCACTCAGTGTTAGCGGTGAATTTGCCAACGCCGACGAAATGGCAAACCTGGTTGTTGGATCTACAGTCGGTGGAAAGGTTTACCTGAAGGATATTGCAGAGGTCATCGATACACATAAGGAGCAGGAAAGCTTTGCGCGTCTCGACAAGAAGAATGTGGTTACACTAAACGTGATTAAACGGAGCGGTGAAAACCTCATCGAAGCTTCCGATAACATAAGGGCAGTTATTGATGAATACGAAGCAGGGATTCTACCTCCGGGATTCAAGGTGACCGTTACAGGCGACCAATCGGAGAACACACGCGTTACATTACACGACCTGATCAATACCATAATAATCGGATTTGTTCTGGTGACGATCATCCTGATGTTTTTCATGGGAGTTACGAATGCTGTATTCGTGGGTCTGTCAGTTCCGATTTCGAGTTTTATCGCATTCCTCGTCTTCCCAAGCCTTGGATTTACGTTGAACATGATGACGTTGTTCTCGTTCCTCCTGGCATTGGGTATTGTCGTTGATGATGCGATTGTGGTTATCGAGAACACGCACCGCGTTTTCGACAACGGTAAGGTTCCGATTCGCAAGGCAGCGAAAATTGCAGCTGGTGAAGTGTTCCTGCCTGTACTGTCAGGTACGCTCGTGGTTTTGGCGCCGTTTATCCCGCTCGCATTCTGGCCCGGGGTTATTGGAAAATTCATGATGTATCTTCCGATTACGCTTATCGTGGCTCTTCTTGCATCACTGTTGGTGGCATACATAATCAACCCCGTGTTTGCGGCAGACTTCATGAAGCGTCATGATCATGAGGATGAACAGGTAGGCAAGATCACAAAAGGCTTTAAGGTTACTTCAGTGATCTTTGCAGGTATTGCCATTGTCTCGTACCTGATCAACTTTGGTCTTGGAAACTTCATCGTCTTTCTATACCTCTTGTATGTGTTGCATCATTTCCTGATCACCAGAGCGATTTCGCACTTTCAAACTTCGTTCTGGCCGGGTGTCCAGGAGTTTTACAAGAAAACTATTACGTGGTGCCTCTACCGGTACAGACCAATATGGATTCTCGTAAGCACTGTGTTCCTGTTTATCTTTTCACTTGTGTTCACTGCTATCAGACAACCGCCCGT
>JAEZDW010000004.1 GCA_023417955.1 Bacteroidota bacterium | reverse complement strand
GCGATGTCTCAACCAATGCACAGGGCCCCGGCGGAGCAGATATGGCGTTCCTTGGTAACACCCTTCCTAAGTGGTACGGTGGCTGGTCAAACCAACTCGCCTACGGAAACTTCGATCTTGAGATATTCACCCGTTTCTCTGGTGGCAACTATATCATGAATGAAACGCTGCGCGGAATGCTCGGTCAGGGATTCTCTAACAATCATGCTTCCGTCCTGGGTCGTTGGACTGAGGCAGGGCAAAGCACAGATATTCCCAAGTTGTTGTCTGGCCAGGATGCTAACATGTGGCAGACCGGAGCGTCAAACTCACGTTTCGTTGAGAAGGGCGACTTCGTAAGGATCCAGAATATTGTCCTGGGCTACAGAATACCTTCTGTTGTTCTGGAGAATGTTACAAATGGAAACGTTAAGAGCGTGAGAGTTTTCGGTCAGATTCAAAACCCGTTTGTCTTCACGTCTTACTCCGGACTTGACCCTGAGATGAACCAGTACAGTAACCAACTTCAGTTTGGTGTTGACTGGAACACTGCGCCGATTATCCGGACGTATACTTTGGGCTTGAATGTTGGGTTCTAATTCTAAACTTTAAGAATTACTATGAAACTGAAAATAAACAAGATCATAACACTATCTGCGCTGATCGTTGGATTCAGCGCGTGTGAAGTGACAGATATTGACCCTGCGAACCGAATTCCCGAGAGCGTGGCGTTTGGTGACAAGCAGCGGGTTGCTGCTGCTGTGAACGGCGCTTACGAAGCTGCGCAGCAGGGCTTCTACGCGGGAGCAGTACAACGGGGTTACCCGTTTGGAGCAGCTTCGACTGCACAGGGCGATATGAGAGGTGAGGACATGTATAATGACCAGCTCTTCTACGAGGTGACTTATACAAACGCGTGGAACGCAACTACTGCCAATAACAATGGTATGTGGATTTCACTGTATCGCCTTATAAATCGCGCGAACGTTGTTTTAGAGGGTGTGGAACGTGCGTTGGGAGCGGGTGTTTTAACAACCGAAGAAGCTAACAGATACAAAGGTGAAATGCTCTTCCTGCGTGCTCTTTCAATTCACGAGACGCTGATCCATTTCTCCCGGCCGTATTCGGATGATCCAAGTGCGCCCGGAGTTCCTTACATCACTTTTGCACTCGATGATGCAACAAAAGTTGCTGCAGGTATCGAAGCAAGTGACCGCGGGACTGTTCAGCAGTGCTATACCAAGATCCTCCAGGATCTTGACATGGCTGAATCCCTTTTAGGACACGAAGGTCGTCCTTACCGTGCAACCAAGGGTGCAGCTGTAGCGCTGAAGACACGCGTGAAACTTCACATGCAAGACTGGGCCGGCGTACTTACCGAAGCACAAAAATTCGCTACCATTGGCGCTACGTATGCATTGGCAGACGCTCCTCAAGTTCCGTTCGTGTCGTGGACTTCCAACGAAAGCGTTTTCTCGCTGCAGAACAGCTCGGCGTCTAACCCAGGCGTTAACGGTGCACTCGTAAACATGTACGGAAATCCCGCTGACGGTGGCCGTGGTCTCGTGAAAATCAGCCCGGTAATCTGGAAAGAAGATTTCTGGGTGGAAGATGACCTGCGCAGAACGGAATTGACCTCAACAAGTACCACAGGTGTCTTTACCACGAAGTATCGCGCTTTTGGTATCAACGATGACCCTACTCCGCTGATCCGCTACGCTGAAGTGGTTTTGAATGCTGCAGAAGCGCACGCACGACTGGATGAGCCCGATGAAGCTCTCGACTTACTCAACAGTGTACGTGACCGCTCACTTCCTGATGGCGTCGACTCCTATACACTCGGCGATCTTAACGACGACGTGCTCACTGCCATACTTAATGAGCGCCGCATCGAGTTTCTTGGTGAAGGTCGCCGTTGGGCTGATATTCACCGCCTCGCAGGTGAAGGTATCCTTCCCGGTGTTCCGCTGAAAGCGCAGACAAGGTCTGTAACAGCTATCGCTCAGTATGAGGGTGCTGCTGTTACACTTGACCACTCGCTGCCTTACAGCGATACCAGGTTTATATGGCCGATTCCGCTCGAAGAAACATTGTATAATTCTGTTCTTGCGGAACAACAAAATCCTGGTTACTAATAAAAGATAATCTGATCACGGAGGCTGTCTCAAAAGGACAGCCTCCTTTTTTTTGCCTGCTATCCTTTTCCGCGTTGCGTACTTTATTCATCTTATTTTTTCATACATCTCATTAAGTACTCATTGGCAATACAGAATCATCGCGTGACGGAGTACGCGTTAAAGCATTGATGTTTTAACCATGGCGAATTAATCACATCGCCAGCAGCGTCCAATTGTCATAAACATACCACCGGACAGCATGTTGATCGTTCAGCTATCTGCTAGTAGCCAGACCGTTGGTTGGTTGTATGTGTCATAGCTTTTCTTCGTTGCCTGCTTACATCCAATATCAAACTTTCTAAGTTTGGCTTAACCTTTAATAATTTATTAACCTAATCTTATCAGTATGAAGAGAATTCTACTCTTTGTCGTGCTGATGCTGTGGTTTAGCGCAGCATGGGCACAGGATAGAACTGTCTCCGGAAGAGTTACTTCCGCAGACGATGCTTCAGGCCTTCCCGGCGTTAACGTCGTCGTGAAAGGATCCGCCGTAGGAACAGTAACAGATACCGAAGGAAATTATACCATTACGGCACCTTCAAACGGTACACTCGTTTTTACATTCATTGGTCTCCAGTCTCAGGAAATTCCAGTCAACGATCGCTCTACTATTGATGTGTCGATGGCCCAGGATGTGCAGCAACTCAGTGAAGTGGTCGTGACCGCGCTGAACGTCGACCGTGAGAAAGCTTCACTTGGCTATGCAACGCAGGAGGTAAGCGGCGATCAGGTATCAGCTGTAAAAGACATGAACTTCATGAACTCACTGTCGGGTAAAGTAGCTGGTGTACAGATCAAGCGCAGTAATCAGATGGGTGGTTCAACCAACGTTGTGGTACGTGGCTACAAATCACTTGCACAAAATAACCAGGCGCTGTTTGTGGTCGATGGAATTATCATGAGCAACGACATCACCAATACCGCCGATCAACGTACAGGTCGCGGGGGATACGATTATGGAAACGCAGCGATGGATATCAACCCTGATGATATCGAAAGTATAAACATACTCAAGTCTGCGGCGGCGACTGCGCTATATGGTTCACGTGCGGCTAATGGTGCGATCATCATCACAACAAAAAAGGGAAAGCAACGCAAGGGGCTGGGTGTTACCGCATCTTTTGGTACCACCTTCGGAAAGGTTGACAAGAGCACCTATGTTAAATATCAGCACGAATTCGGACCGGGTTATGGTCCTTATTACCTCTCGGACGACGGCTACTACGATGTTTTTGATTTCGGTGACGGCGCCGGTGAACAATTAATTACACCCGCCTACGAGGATGCTTCATACGGGGCTCCCCTCGATGGTACTCTTGCATACGATTGGCGTTCTGTTTATCCACAACTCGATTCCTACGGTCAGCTGTTTCCTCAGGTGGCTCCCCGTAACACGGCTCTCGATTTCTTCGAAACATCGAGGATGATGACAACGAACATTGCTGTGGATGGTGGTACTGAAAAAGCTGACTATCGACTCAGCTACACGCGGATGGATCAGAATGGAATTCTGCCCAACAGTAATATCGATCGTAATACAGTTGCATTCAATGCCGGATACAACGTGACCGAAAGGATGCGGATTTCATCAATGGTCAACTTCACATTATCTGAGGCCGTGGGTCGATATGGAACAGGATACGACAGCAGGAATCCGAACCAGGCGTTCCGTCAGTGGTGGAATGTGGCTGTTGATATGGATGACCTTCGGCGTGCGTATGAGCAAACCGGTCTCAACTTAACATGGAATCCATACGCGTCACTTGATCCCGAACGTCTGTCGCAACCACACTATTCCGACAATCCTTATTTCAGCAGGCATCAGAACTTCAACAGCGATGAACGAAACCGGATCTTCGGCAATTTCATGCTCGACTACAAACTAACCGACTGGATGACGTTTACCGGTCGCGTTGCAACGGACAGGTACGATGAACTGCGCGAAGAAAGAATCGCTGTTGGTTCAGTAGACGTACCGTTATACCGCCGGTCAAATCGGAACTTTTCTGAAAACAACATCGACCTTTTCCTGAACTTTGATACTGAATTTGGAGAAGATCTCAGCTTCACAGGTTTGATTGGTGCGAACTACAGAAGAACAAAAGCGAATGCAATAACAGCTGAAACTAACGGAGGACTGGTAGCACCCGGTTTGTATTCACTAAGCAACAGCAAGAACAGTCCTCTTGCACCCGCTGAGTCTGCCTATCAAATCGCGACAGACGGTTATTTCGCTCAGGCGAATCTTGGATGGCGTGACATGTTATATCTCGATCTTACATATCGGTACGACATCGCCTCGACACTTCCTGAAGGAAAGAATAAATACGATTATCCATCCGTTTCACTTGCCTGGGTATTCTCAGAAGTTATTCCCATTGATTTCCTGAGTCTGGGTAAAGTCAGAGCTAACTGGGCATCGGTTGGAAATCTTGCGCCTCAGTATTATGTGAATGACATCTTCAATCTTAATGATCCATTTGGTCCTGTGCCTTTGGCATCTGCAGATGCGATCCGTCGCAATCCTGATTTGGAAAACGAAAACACGCAAAGTTGGGAAGTCGGACTGGAGTTGGGATTCTTCAGCGATCGCCTCTTGCTCGATGCGTCGTATTATAAGTCGAATACATACGAACAAATTTTCACCGCTGATGTAACGGCAGCCGCAGGCCGGCGCACGGACATCGTGAATGCGGGTAATATTGAGAATCGTGGTGTAGAGGTGTCGTTGCGGGGAACACCGGTAAAGACGGCAGACTTCACCTGGAATGTCAATGTCAACTGGACCCGATATAGAAACAAAGTCCTGGAATTGCTTGATGACATGACAAACTTCCAAATCTTTAATGCACAGGGCGGTATAACAG
>JAEZDW010000490.1 GCA_023417955.1 Bacteroidota bacterium | reverse complement strand
GTACAAAACATTAAACCGATGGTGAAAGAACGGACTCACTTCAAATCCACGCGTATTTACAACGGGACCGAGGTTTTGTGCTTTTTGCCATTTGCCGTTCTTGTCCTTGACGGAAAAGTAAATGTCTGAGTACCCAAATCCGCCGATACGGTCAGAAGCAAAGTATAGTGTGTCTCCTGAATGAGATAACGATGGTTGGGAGTCCCATGATATACTATTGATGTTTGGTCCGAGGTTCTTAACATCCCCCCAGGTGCTGTCGGCGGTAAGCGTCGCGACGTAAATGTCGCAGTTACCCATACCATCTGGTGAATTGCATCGGGCGAAGAAGAGGTATTTGCCGTCGCGGCTAAGGGATGCTGAGCCTTCATTGTACGGTGTGTTTATGGTCTTGAATTCCTCAGCAAAACCCCACACCGAATCGTTCTTGATCGTGTAAAACAAATCTTCGTTGTAAACTTTACCGCTGTGTTCGAGGTGTGAATTTCGTTTCGATGTGAAAAGCAGGAAGTTGTCTACGTTGCCAATAGTGGGACCGTAGTCTTCTTTTTCGGAGTTCACGCCGTAGCCCATGTTCAGAAGTACACCTTGTGGAGGACGAAGTGTGTCGATTTCTTTTCGGAACTCAACGAGTTCGTAGTATTCGCGCAGCGGTACGTAAAGGTCGGCCTTATTTCGGTTAAGACTGTCGAATTGAGATCGCATCTGTTGTGCGCGTGCATCGGCAGGGTAATGCTTCAGCAGAAGCTTGTACCAAAGAATAGCTTCGCCCGGCTGCCCGTGTTTTATGCTTAGACCGGCGAGGTCTGTCAGAAGGTTGATATCGCGTGAGAAATTATGGACGCCGAATTGCCGGACATAAGCAAGCAGGGCGCGGTAGTGTTCCTCGCTACGTCCGGCGCCTTTGAGTTTTTTGATTTCCTGTAGCGCTTTTTCGTCATGAAAACGCTGAATCTTGTTAAGATTAGGGAAGTGAAATATGTCAGATTGGCTATACGTTGTCAGACTATCATCCAAAAGGACAGTGTTACCCTTTTTGAATTTGGCTTTTGTCTTCTGGGCCTGGAGGGAGAACGACCCGAGGAACAAAAAGGCTGCAATCGTGATGAAAAAATAGCTTTTCACTGAACCTCCGGGGTTAAAAAATCAGCCAACGGCTTAAAGTAGCCACAATTTTGCTTCTTTTACAACTGTCTTGGCATTACTATTGTCCTTAGGGAGGGCCAGCTTCAAAACTGCTAAATGGCACGGCAGGCGTGCCATTATGACACTGCTTCTAATACATGTTCAAAGCATTTCCTATACAACTTGTTCAGGAGGATTCGGATGACCTAATCCAACTTATAAATCCTGAACAGGAATCTGATCTGAAACCGGAAGATCTGCCTGAGGAGTTATCCATACTCCCTATAAAGAATACAGTGCTGTTCCCTGGTGTAGTTATTCCGATTACCGTGGGACGTCAAAAGTCTATCAAGCTTGTGAAGAAGGCATACCAGGGCAGCCGCATTGTCGGTGTGCTGGCACAAAAGAATTCGCAAGCCGAGGAACCAGCCATTGAGGATTTGTACCGTACCGGTACCGTTGCGCGCATTATCAAAATGCTCGTCCTTCCTGATGGAAATACAACGATCATTATCCAGGGAAAAAATCGCTTCGCGATTCGTGAATTTATACAGGAAGAACCGTTCCTGACTGCGAAAGTTGATCTTCAGCCGGAGTTGGTTCCCTCACCCACGAGCAAAGAAGCGAAAGCGCTTGTTCAGTCGCTGAAAGACGCGGCATCGAAAATACTCCGCCTTAATCCAGAAATCCCTCAGGAAGCACAAGTAGCGCTGGATAACATCACGAGCATGTCATTCCTGGTGCACTTTCTCTCTTCAAACCTCAATGTGGAAGTTTCGGAAAAGCAAAGAATTCTGGAGACTGCCAATCTGAAGGAACGCGGTACGCTGCTTCTTCAGTATATGCTGAAAGACATTCAGATGCTTGAGATTAAGCACGAGATACAAAAGAAAGTCCATACGGATATTGATCAACAGCAACGGGATTACTTTCTGCGTCAGCAGATCAAGGTCCTGCAGGACGAACTTGGCTACGACGGTCCGGACAAGGAGGTAGAAAAATTGCGTAAGCGTGCGGAGCTAAAGAGCTGGCCGCAGGCAGCAAAAGAACACTTCGATAAAGAGGTTGATAAATTGCTGCGTATAAATCCCATGGCGGCGGAATACCCGGTGGCAATGAACTACGTTGAGTTCATGCTGGATCTTCCCTGGAGCGAATACACGCAGGACGACTTTGACCTGAAGCGTGCAAAAAAGATACTGGATGAGGATCACTTCGGTCTTGAAAAAGTAAAGACGCGTATTCTTGAGTACCTCGCCGTCCTGAAGTTGAAGAATGATATGAAGGGACCGATTCTTTGTCTGTACGGCCCACCGGGTGTTGGGAAAACTTCACTCGGTCGTTCCATTGCAAAGGCATTGAAACGCAAGTATGTGCGGATGTCCCTTGGCGGCGTTCACGATGAAGCAGAGATCCGGGGCCATCGTAAGACATACGTTGGTGCAATGCCCGGCAAGATTCTTCAGAATATCAAGAAGTCGCAATCATCGAACCCTGTGTTCATTCTTGATGAAATCGACAAAGTAAAAAGTGACTTCCGTGGTGATCCATCTTCAGCATTGCTTGAAGTTTTAGATCCCGAACAAAACAACGCATTCGGTGACAACTACCTGGAAGTTGAATATGATCTTTCAAAAGTGTTGTTTGTAGCCACTGCCAACGCATTGGATACGATACACCCCGCGCTGCGCGATCGTATGGAGATTATCGAAATCACGGGGTATACGCTCGAAGAGAAAATCGAGATTGCTGTGCAACACCTGATCCCGAAACAGCTGAAGGAACACGGACTGAAATCTTCACAGATGAAGTTTCCGCGTCCTATTATAGCAAAGGTTATCAGTCAGTACACACGTGAGTCTGGTGTGCGTAACCTGGAAAGGAAGATTGCTACGCTCGTGAGAAATGCGGCCAAATCGGTGGCAATGGAAGAGACTTTTGAAAAGACTGTCAGTGAGGAGACTGTTCGAAAAGTCCTTGGTGCCGAGATCTTCGATGAAGAGCTCTATCAGAGTAATGAAGTTGCCGGAGTTGTCACCGGACTTGCATGGACACAGGTCGGTGGTGAAATCCTGTTTGTTGAATCCAGCCTGAGTCGTGGCAAAGGAGCGCTGACGCTTTCTGGTCAGCTTGGAGACGTCATGAAGGAATCCGCAATGGCGGCGTTATCCTATCTTAAGTCGAACGCCGAACGTTTCGGAATCGATCACCGTGTATTCCAGCAGTATGATCTGCATATCCACGTTCCAGCAGGAGCCGTTCCAAAAGACGGTCCTTCTGCAGGTATTACAATTTTTACTTCCCTTGCTTCGATATACACGCAGCGCAAAGTGAGATCGCGTATCGCCATGACGGGAGAGATCACCTTGCGGGGGAAAGTTTTGCCGGTGGGTGGAATCAAGGAAAAGATTCTCGCCGCAAAACGCAGTGGCATTCGAGAGATCATCCTTAGCAAACGCAACAAACGCGACATCGATGAAATTGAACAGCACTACCTCAAAGGACTGGTCTTCCATTTCGTGGAAAATGTCGACGAGGTAATTGGAATCGCTTTGTTGAAGGAGAGAGTAAAAGTCCCACTGCAGTTTATTTTGACGGATCAGAAAGCGGGTTAAAATTGTTACCTTCGTCCAGAATCAGATCTGTGTATCCGGAGATAACCGCAAAGCTTTCGCATCGCATTTGGCTTACGTCGGCATTGGTGTTGCTGATTGCAGTCCTGCCTTCGGCGGAAGTTAATGCACAGGATTCGCGTTACGCCATATTCTCATTTGTTCAACGTCCCGCGAATGCACGGGTCGCCGGACTTGGCGGCGTAAATGTTTCCCTCGCTGATCGCGATCAATCTGCTTTTATTAATAACCCAGTTCTTACGGGCGACACGCTCGCCGGATTCGCTTCTGCCGGGTACCAGTTTTTTTCCGGAGGGATTGGTCAGGCTGGTTTCTCCTGGTCACCGGTCGTGGGTAAATTCGGGATGATATCGTTTGGCGTTCAGCATATCGGATACGGGTCTATTACCTCTTATGATGCCTCCGGAAATGAGCTTGGTGAGTTTACAGCACGCGAGACAGCACTGTATGTGAGCAAGCAACGAATGCTGGGTAACTATCGGTTTGGTGCGTCCTTCAAAGTAATTTCGTCGGCTTTTGCAGGTTTTCGAGCCGCCGCCTTCGCGATTGATCTGGGTGGATTGTTTGTACACCCAAATAAAGATCTTACGGTGGGAATGGTGATTAAGAACGCAGGCTTCGTTGTTAGGGATTACACCGACAATAGCGATTCAAGTCTGCCGTTCGACGTTCAGATTGGCGCAACGTTTAAGCCTGAGTTTATGCCTGTCAGGTTTTCAATAACGGCATCAAGACTTACCAATTTCGACCACGTGGCCTACGTGAACAATCAACCCGCCGAGCCGCGTGTGTTGGATAAGGTTTTTCGGCATTTTAATTTTGGCGCCGAAGTGCTGGTGCATCGAAACGTAAATGTACTCGTTGGATACAACTACGGGTTGCATCAGGAATTAAAGCTGGAGAATGCAGGCGGCGGAGCAGGTGTGGCACTCGGGATCGCGACACAGATCAGTATTGTTAATTTTGTTTTTAGCCGACTTACGTACATCGCCGGAAGCCCCGCCTATAATTTTACGCTAGCCACCAATTTAAACCGTATGGTATATAAAAAGTAATCCGCTGCGAGCGGTTAAAACATAATGGATTATGATGGATGAAAAATATCTGACCCCGAAACAGATTGTAGAAGAGCTGGATAAATATATTATCGGGCAATACGATGCAAAAAGGAACGTAGCCATAGCGTTGCGTAACCGGTGGAGGCGAATGAATGTCACGGCCGACATACAGGGAGAAATCGTTCCCAACAACATACTCATGATTGGTGCCACCGGCGTTGGGAAAACGGAAATTGCACGCAGGCTTGCCCGTATTGCTGACGCCCCGTTTGTAAAAGTTGAAGCATCGAAGTTTACCGAGGTCGGCTATGTGGGCCGCGACGTTGAAAGTATGGTTCGCGACCTTGTGGAACAGTCAGTAAATCTGGTCAAAAATCGGAAGAAGGAAGAAGTGAAAGAAAAAGCAGCTGCTGCTGTTGAAGATATTATCCTCGATGCGCTGATTCCTCCCATCAGGCAAACGTCAACTTCGCGAACATCCTACAGCTCAGATTATTCGGAGGCAACAGCTGAAGTACCCCAAAGCGATGCTGAACTTAACGAGAGAACACGGCAGCACTTTCGCGAGAAAATTCGCAACGGCGAACTGGAAGACAGGAAAATCGAAATAAATATCAAGGGCAGCAATGGCTCAAACGTTGGAATGATTGGTGCAGGTATGATGGACGAAGTTTCCATGATGAACATCCAGGAGATGCTGAATGGCATGATGCCGAAGAAGAGCAAGAAACGGAAAGTTACCGTTGCAGAAGCGCGACGGATTCTTCTGGAAGAAGAGGCTGCAAAACTTATCGACATGGACGAAGTCAAGGAAGAGGCAATCCGGAAAGCCGAAAACTCCGGAATCATTTTCATTGACGAGATTGATAAGATTGCTTCCGGTAGTAAAAAGAATGGCGGCGGCCCTGATGTCAGTCGTGAAGGTGTGCAGCGCGATCTCCTGCCAATCGTGGAAGGAAGTACTGTCAACACAAAATACGGTGTAATTAAGACTGATCACGTTTTATTTGTCGCAGCAGGTGCATTTCATATGTCAAAACCCAGCGATCTGATTCCTGAACTTCAGGGACGCTTCCCAATCAGGGTAGAGCTCGACAACCTCACACGTGAGGACTTTGTGCGCATTCTGAAGGAGCCGCGTAATGCACTGACGAAACAATATGAAGCGCTGTTTCGCGCCGAAGGAGTAGTCCTTACATTCCTTGACGAAGCCATTGAAGAGATCGCAAACAACGCATTCATCATAAATACCGAAGTTGAGAACATTGGAGCAAGAAGGTTGCATACCGTGATGAGCAAGTTGTTAAATGATTTCCTGTTTGATGTTCCCGATGTGATCGGTGCTAATGCCCGGATTGAAATCAATGCTGAAATGGTGCGTAAAAGACTTAGTGGTCTGGCTAAAAATAAGGACCTTAGTGAATACATTCTTTAAGTGAGAAAGGTCCTGCTTGCGATTCTTAGTCTGAATTTTCTTCTGGCCTCTGCACAGCAGGACACTGAGGTTGCGTTGCCTTCCGGTGACGGCACTCTTCGGAGTGCATACATCAGGGGTTATCCCGACGATTTTTTTATTTGGCCCGTACTGAAACAGCGCCGGCTCGACTTTGATATTAAAGATCCGGAAGATAAAAGGCAGTTGTCCTTTAACAGCAACAAACCCTATAGTGCCGGATTAGGGATGTACATCTTCGAGCTGGCCGTTGAGATTGCATTCGCTGTCCCATTCAATGAACAAAACAAGAGGATTTACGGCGAATCCAAGGCACGTGATCTGCAGTTGAACGTGTTGGGCAGGCGATGGGGCGTCGATCTGTATCATCAGCGGTATCGCGGGTTTTACCTTGAAGACTCAGAAATCGATATCCCTGCCAACGAACCCTTTCCTCAACGCCCTGATATTCGTACGCGCAATGTCGGTGCTACTGTTAGTCATATCTTCAACAGGAACAAATTTTCTTTCCGGTCGCCGTACAACTTCAGTGAACGTCAACTAAGAAGCGGTGGATCGTTTGTTGCGTTTGCTTCACTTCGCAATTTCAAAGTTACCGCAGATTCGGCTTTTATTGACGACGAATACGCTGACGTATTTTTCGATATGAAAGGCATTCGAAAAATGAGTGTAACCCTTATGGGCGCAGCTCCGGGTTATACATACAACCTTATCTATCAGGGTTTTTTTCTAAACGGAACACTTGCTATCGGTCCCGGTTACAACTGGATCACATTTGAACGTGAGAACGGGCTGATCGGACATCGTAACGATATAAGTGCAATGATAGCCGCGCGCATTGCGTTAGGATATAATGGTGACCGGATATTCGGTGGTATGGCGTTCTCGAATCAGGGCGGATCAACCAGGTTCAATGACGTTGAGCTGACAAACTCCAATAGCACTTTCAAAATCCTCGTCGGATATCGCTTCAGAGAATGGGGTATTCTTACAAAAAGAGTTTGGGATATACCGGATGCCTTGTTACGTTAGTCGTTTTTGCTTTTTGGGAAGTCGTATAGAATCATTTTTCCCGTTTTCCATTCTATTTTACTCCAGCTGTCTACATCAAACGTAAACGCCGCAACCCCGCAGGTAGGAACGTTTTCAATGAAGCGGGTTGTGTCCTCCTGGGCGACAACGTTGACGAAATCAGTCAACCCGGGATTATGGCCAAAAATAAAGATCAAATCGTGTTTGTCTTTCACTTCGTGAATTACGCTCAGGATACCTTCTTCATCAGCGTGGTAG
>JAEZDW010000459.1 GCA_023417955.1 Bacteroidota bacterium | reverse complement strand
GGCCATATCAAGCAACGTGTCTAATTCCTGTTGTGATTGGATTAAGTCAGGAAAGATGGGCGCTAAATAGAAACGCGTTTCGGCCGTGTCTTTCAGAATCATCTTCAGCGCAGGAAGAGAAATTACTTCATTTACGCCAGTGATTGACCGGATAGTTTTTGTGAGTTCGCGAAATGCGTTGAAGTTTTTCAGACTGTAGATCGAGCTGTCTTTCATTCCAACGGCGATGATGTTTCCGTCTTCGCCGAACTGCTCGCGGAATTTCGTGAGCATCACCATGTCGGGATCATCGAGGGGAACTGTTCGCGCGAGTTCATAGCTCATTTCGACCTGGGTAGCCTTGTATCCCATGTAAACCGTAATGACACCTATCAGAATGATGAAAACCAGCCTGAAACGAATGATTGCTTGCGCTACGCTATTCCACATATTTTGGCCCGCTGATGTAATTTCAAGGGGCCAAAGCTAATGAATTTTGAGGGTTTCCTGTCCAATTTTCTGATGGCAGACCAGTACCCTGAATAAGCAGAGATGTAAGATTCCTGCGGCTAAATATGCCCTCACGGGGCTTATACGCTTATTCCTTTTATTTTTCTGAAGATTGAAAGTGCATGTTTGTCTGTCAGACCGGAGACAAAGTCGAGCACAAGGCGCAGCATTTCGTAAAAGTCCGTAGTTCGGGACAGCGTATGCTGAATCTCATCGTGAAAGAGCAATCCGATATTCTGGTACTTCCTGGGGATCTTTCGCTGTGAGTTTGCTGATTCTATAGTGAATTTACCGGCGGTAACAAATTCATGCAGAATGCCCGGCAGAACTTCATGTCCTGAAGCTTCAATCTCAAGAACATTTCGTGAACGGTAAATCTGGCGAAACGATGTTTTGGAAATCTGGTCAAGTACCATACGTGACGGACATTCATCCGCCAGGGCTTTGTCGAAATCTCCGTTCATGATTGACGGCTCGTGATCGAGGAAGACTTCAGTGCATTGGGTCACCAGTTTGCCAATTGCCATAGCACGAAGGATGCCGATTTTTTCATTCTGACTGTGTATGCGCTCCAGCTTTTCTTTCGAGTAATCTTCTTTAAGTATGCCGGCCAGTAGCTCAACGGTATCGCTAAAGCTGACGAGTCCCAGTCGGCAGCCGTCTTCGAGGTCGATGATGTTATAGCATATATCGTCTGCTGCTTCTACCAGGAATGCCAATGGATGGCGACACCAGGCGCCGTTTGCTGTTGGCAGCAGGCCGAGATGGGTTGCAGTTTCTTCGAACTGTTCTTTTTCCGATTGAAAGAAGCCAAACTTCTTTTGACTCTTTTTTGATTTGTCGCGATCCGGAAGTGTCGATGCGCAGGGGTATTTCGTGAATGCACCCAGCGTCGCGTGCGTAAGTTGCAGTCCGTATGTATTGCTGTTGATGATACGGAATCCCTGAGCGTTACCTTCAAACTGAATGAGATCCTGCCACTGCTCAGGTGCTACGAGAGGCTGCAATGCACATCCTGCTTCCGTCAAACTGAAATAATCGGAGAGTGCATCTTCACCCGCGTGTCCAAAGGGCGGATTTCCAAGATCGTGCGCGAGTGATGCAGCGGCCGTGATCGCTCCGAAATCAAAAAGGTTATGCGTCGATGCGAGCGATGGGTGGCGCTGTATGAGTACTTCACCTGCCTTCCGGCCCAGGCTTCTTCCAACGCTCGAGACCTCCAGGCTATGCGTTAATCGTGTGTGGACGAAGTCGTGTTCAGGAAGCGGGTGCACCTGCGTCTTATCCTGCAGTCGTCGGAATGGATGTGAAAAAATAATACGATCATAATCCTGTTCGAAGGCACTGCGCGAAGACGCCGTGTTACCACTCTTTTGTCCCTGACGAACCGGAGAAAGCAATTGAATCCATTCCATAGTCTGTTCGATCACACGTTTACTCTTTCAATACCAGGTCGATGCACATCACCGCTGCAAGGATCAGCTTCCGTATCGGATGGTTTTCGGGTACGTCGTCGCTGATAGAAAGAACGTAGTTGTCGGCCGAAGTAAACATTTCTTTTCCAATCCCCGCCCATTTTTTTGTTACGCGGGCGAATTCTTTGTTGTCAGCTGATACAAACCGAAAGTCCCAACTCGTCCATTTGCCCTTCAGCATACATAGTGGTCTGTCCGATGCGTCAAGTACTTCAAACTTTCCACCGATTGAGAAGAATTTCTGTTTGAACTTTCCGATCACCATTCCCTGTTCGTCGTGAACTTCAACATTTGAAAGGAAAAATGAAACTCCACGTTTGACGGAAAGCAGTTTGTCACCTGCCTTTGTGCGAATGTCAATGTTGAAAGGAGTCATCCGCTTGTAATCGGTGAACCGCAGCATCTTTGTAAAGAAGCCGAGGTTTTCTTCACGGCAGTTGATGATGAACTCTTTTGTTTCCGGATCGAAAATATCGAAATGGTTGGCTGCCTTAAAGAGGCCAATGTGTTCTTTTACCAGAAACAGATTCTTGTTTAAAACGGTGTGCATTGTACTTAGTATAGGTATGGTTAGGTTAAGCCAGGATGGAATTTTTCAGGCGGCCTGCATACTGGCGGGATCCTGATTGAGCAGCCGCGACATCAGATCATATAAAACGGGTATACCCTCCTTAAGCGCGAGCGGTCGTTCAAAAAAGTTTTCGACGGACACACTGAAGAATTCGTGTGTATTCGTGCATGCGTAGGCGCGGATGAGACCGGTAGCCATGGCACCCGGGTCACGACAGAAGTCTACAGCGAATTGATCAAACTGATGAAGTAATTCCGCATCAATGAAGTTATGCTCTTCGTTTCGAATAACGTTTTCGAGGCGGAGGGCATGCGCCATTTCGTGAAGACCCAGATTAAAGCTGTCAGTGTTATTAATGTATCCATCTATAAAGCTTTGCCAGGAAAGCACAATGATTCCAAAACGCGGATTTACCTCACCTTTGTGGTAGCGCTTTGTGATGGAAGAGTAATAATCGTTCGGATAAACGAGTATCTTATTAAAGTGGGCGAATGTAATGTCGGGCAGTCCAAACGTGAGTTGCACCGCTGATGCCGAAATCAACACTTTTGCTTCAATGGTAACTTCCGGGACACCGCGTGGAATGAATCGCTTTCCGTAAATGAATTTCATGATCTTCTTTTCGAACTTTCTTCTGTCAGGATCAGAAAGCCTGCCGTAATAGGGAAAGTACTTCAGAAGTATTTGCCGGAACTTTCGTGGCACCGGGAGCACGCGTCGTTTTATCGGGCCGCTCTGATAATCTGCTTCATGGAGAATTGATCTGAACCTTTTGTGGTTCAGAAACATCAGCACAAGGAGGATAGCGACAGCGGCGAGATAAGGCGACATAGTCTCAGATCTTTCTGAGAATGGCGTTTATCGAGCACGCATCTACCAGTTTTGATCGCAGGTCGGCGATACGAATGCGTTCCTGCTTCATCGTGTCACTGTCGCGAATAGTAACCGTGTCGTCTTCGAGGGTCTGATGATCGACAGTAACGCAATACGGGGTACCGATTGCGTCCTGGCGTCTGTATCTGCGACCGATGGCATCCTTATCCTCATAGAAGCACCGCAGGTCGTACTTGAGTTCATTTACAATAGCCTCTGCCTTTTCAGGGAGCCCGTCTTTTTTCACTAAAGGAAGAACAGCAACTTTGTTGGGTGCCAGAGGCGCCGGTATGCGCAGGACAACGCGCTCAGAGCCATCCTCGAGCTTTTCTTCACGATAAGATGACGACAATACTGCGAGGAAGCAGCGGTCAAGTCCGATCGACGTCTCTACAACGTAGGGAATATAGTTTTGATTGGTTTCCGGATCGAAATACTGAAGTTTCTTGCCGGAATATTTTTCGTGGTTCTTGAGGTCGAAGTCGGTGCGTGAGTGGATACCTTCCAGTTCCTTAAAGCCCATTGGGAAGTTGAACTGAATATCGCAAGCTGCATTCGCGTAGTGAGCCAGGTTAAGGTGGTCGTGGTAGCGATAGTTTGCGTCGCCGAGGCCGAGCGCCTTATGCCAACGCATCCGCTTTTCTTTCCAGAATTCATACCACTTCATTTCTTCGCCAGGCTTGATGAAGAACTGCATTTCCATTTGTTCAAACTCGCGCATGCGGAAAATGAACTGTCTTGCGACAATTTCATTTCGGAACGCTTTACCTATCTGTGCGATTCCGAAAGGAATTTTCATCCGCCCGGTCTTCTGCACATTCAAGAAGTTAACGAAAATACCCTGAGCGGTTTCAGGTCGCAGGTAAATCTTGTTGGCTTCATCTGCAAGCGATCCGATTTCAGTCGAGAACATCAGGTTGAACTGACGTACATCGGTCCAGTTACGCGTGCCTGATATCGGGTCGGTGATTTCCAGGTCTTCGATGAGCTGTTTCATCGCTGCCATATTTCCCGAACCCATCGCATCCTTCAATCGTGCGTTGGTAGCTTCGATCTTTTGTTTGTACTCCTGAACGCGCGGGTTTGTATTGAGAAACATTTCACGGTCGAAACTTTCGCCGAAGCGTTTGGCTGCCTTTTCGACCTCCTTGTTGATCTTGTCCTCCATTTTCGCGATGACGTCTTCGATGAGTACGTCTGCGCGGTAGCGCTTCTTGGAGTCGCGATTATCAATCATCGGATCGTTGAAAGCGTCAACGTGCCCTGAAGCTTTCCAGGTGGTCGGATGCATAAAAATGGCGGCGTCGATCCCGACGATGTTATCGTGCAGAAGCGTCATGAACTTCCACCAGTAGTCTTTGATGTTGTTCTTTAATTCCGCCCCGTTCTGACCGTAGTCGTAAACGGCACTCAGTCCGTCATAAATTTCACTGGAAGGAAAGATGAACCCATACTCTTTGGAATGGGAGATAATGTTCTTCAAAAGGTTGTCTTCCTGGATAGCCATAGACGGCAAAGATAATACTCGCCGTTACTCGCGGGCAGTTCCGGGAAAAATTTTTGCGTATGCCTGACTTAATGCTCGTTAGGCACGGGTACAACCTGGCGGTTGGGGAGGCGAATAGTAAAGGTGGATCCGATGCCCGGTACGGAATCGAGGTGGATTGAACCCGACAGTTTGCTTAAGGCTTCTTTCACGATGTATAAACCGAGCCCTGAACCCTTTGACCGTTCATTGGCCCGGTAAAACATGTCGAAGATGCGGTTGTGGTACTCACGGGCAATTCCCTGGCCGTTGTCTTCAACTGAAAGGTAAAACACTTTGTCGCGCACTTCGGCCTTGAGGCGGATGTACTGATTTTCCTTCTTGTCGTCGTGATAACGGATGGCATTCGCGATCAGGTTGGAGATGATCACTTTAAGCCTGTTCTTGTCGGACGATATTGTGATCTCTTCCGGAATAGCAATCTCAAAATTGATGCGTTGAGCTTCAGGCGAAAACTTGAGGCTTTCCCAGACTTCTTCCGCAAGGCTTACCAGTTGAACATTTTCGTGTACAATAGCGAGACGATTGTTGCGACTGTAGTCAGTGATGTCGCGGATAAAGTTGTCAAGGGAATGGATTCGGCCCTTCATCATCTCCAGGTACTTTTTCTGGTCTTCGGGTTTTTCGGTGTTGTTGATGATGTTAATGAGCCCCATGATTGACGTCAGCGGTGCGCGAAGGTCGTGCGAGGTGCTGTACACAAAACGATCAAGTTCCTGGTTGGTCTTGTTGAGTTGGAGGTTTCGTTCTTCAAGCTGCAATGCATTGTAATGACTGAGGTCGATAAGGAGATAGACGCCCATTGCTGTTGCCGGTAAGGCAACCGAAAAATTCACCACCATGTTGAAGAGAATCATGTCTTCTGAATACTCGCGAAACGGAATAAACGGAGCGTCGTCAAGGCACGCAAGGATGAACAACGCATAGGTAAAAATCGAAAAGAATATCGCGATGAGACGTTGATTGTATGGGAAGATGGCGAAAGCGGCCACCGACGTTGCCATAAAGAAGACCATCGTACCCGTTGCGCGGGGCTCACTTGCCGAGAACAGGTACACGGCAATGTTGATGGTAAACAATAAGAAATAGTTCGCCTTTGGGTGATTTCCAATTCTGTGAAGGTAGAGCGAATAAAGGAGCAGGGAAACCGTTCCCAGCAGGAGGGAAACGACAATCCCGCCGTCGGTCATCAGGTGAGTGCCGATATAGATCGCGCATACAAAAATTCCAATCAGCGCAATCGAACCGGATAAGACTGCCTGCTTATACTCGCTGTACGACGAGACAAACCGGTTCTTCCCGATAATGATGTTTCTGAAGATTTTAGCCGGAGACATGACAATATTTGTTGCAAAAATAGCGGCAGTCAGGCAGGCGGGTTAGCGATATGAAGCGCGGATTATATACATGCAAGTTTTTGTGTTCAATCGAATGAAAGGCGGTGGTACTTCTGTGGAAAATCGCCAAATTGAAGATATTTATTGTTCTATGACGGGGCCCTTCAGAAAACTCGCGCTAGCCATTGCATTTTCGCCCCGAATTCAGGCGCTTTTGGCTGAAACTGCGCGTCTGAAATTTCTATGGAACGCGGAACTCTGTCTTATACATGTGGGCTCAGCCGGTCCCGCCGAAGAAGAGCGACTTAATAATTACCTTACTCAGGTTGGCCTTTCGGGTCGCTCTGATGTGTACATTTTCTGGGAAAAAGGAAACACTACAGAGAGGATATTATCGCGATGCCGGAAAGAGCAGGTTGATCTGCTCATTGCGGGCGCGTTGAAAAAGGAGAAACTTCTTAAATACTATCTCGGTTCCATCGGCAGAGAAATTCTGCGTCGCGCGGATTGTTCCGTCCTTACACTCATTGCTCCGTCACTCAATCCGGTTCCGTTTCATAACATTCTTGCTAATGCTGAGAACAGCAATTACGTCAAAGAAGCGCTGGACATTACCGTTGAAATAGCCAGGTCTGAAAAGGCAACCTGGCTTCACGTAGTGCGCACGATAAAGATGTACGGCCTCGCCATGTCTGCAGCGGCCAAAGCTACTGAAGAAGGGTATGAGCGTTTTCGTCAATCGCTCGTCCAGCAGGAAATTGAAAATGTTGAAAAACTGTTGGGACCCATGCCGGAAGACGGGCCGAAGATCAACATCAAGATTGTAAGCGGAAAATCCGGATTTGCGTTATCGAAATTTGCAGCCCGGAAGAATATTCAGTTGCTCGTCGTCGGAGCGCCGCCTCGAAGGTTTTCTATTTTGGACAGGCTGTTCCCGCACGACATCGAATACCTCTTACAGGATATGCCCTGTAACCTGCTGATTATTAACCCCCGGAAAACAAAAAATCAGGAGGGGAAGCGGTCATGATCAAGCTCAGCCAGCACGAGGTGACCATGCTCCTGATTCAGCTTGGAATTATGCTGATAACGGGACGGGTATTCGCAGAATTTGCACGAGCGGTCAGGCAACCCGGTGTTGTCGGCGAAATCCTTGCCGGCATTGTTCTCGGTCCAACCGTATTCGGAATGTTCTTCCCGGAATTGTTCAACACAGTGTTCGCGACTGGAAATTCTGCACTTGTACTTGATGGGATCGTGCAGGTTGCTGTGGTGATGCTGCTTTTTATTGCCGGACTTGAAGTCGACCTCAATATTGTTCTCCGCCAGGGACGGCAGGCGCTGTTGACAAGTTCATTTGGACTTGTTATTCCTTTCGCGCTGGGTGCAGCTCTGCCTTTCCTGATGCCGGAATTGTTATCCGTTAACAAGGATAATGACCTTATTCCTTATGCCCTTTTTATGGGAACGTCTATGGCGATAACGGCATTGCCGGTTATTGCACGCATCCTGATGGATATAGACCTGTTCAAAACCAAAATCGGGATGCTTATTATCTCGTCGGCAATGATAACTGATCTCGTGGGCTGGCTTGTGTTCAGCGTTGTGCTCGGTTTGATTGCTACGAATGATGTGCGTTCCCCACTGCTGTATACCATACTGCTTACGTTGGGTTTTGCTCTTTTTATGCTAACCGTTGGAAGATGGCTGATCAACAGATTGCTTCCGTGGATTAACAGGGCCCTGGCGTGGCCGGGTGGTGTGCTCTCACTTTCGCTGGCTCTGTGTTTCCTGGCTGGGGCGCTGACAGAATTCATTGGTATTCATGCAATTTTTGGCGCGTTCCTATTTGGTGTCGCGCTCGGTGATTCGGTTCACATGTCAGAAAGAGCAAAGGAAATTGTTCACCAGTTTATTAATAATGTGTTTGCGCCGTTCTTTTTTGTCGCCATTGGGCTTAAAGTAAATTTCATTACAAATTTCGACCTGCTTTTGACAGCGGTCATTGTAGTTGTTGCGTTTGCCGGTAAGATCGCTGGAAGCACCTGGGGTACGCGTCTTGGTGGGTTCACGTTGCGAGAATCGTTTGCCGCGGGTTTCGGCATGAATGCGCGCGGTGCAATGGAAATCATCTTTGGTATTGTCGCCCTCGAGAGCGGACTCATCAATGAAACGGTGTTTGTGTCGCTCGTAATCATGGCTCTGATCACAAGTATGAGCAGCGGGCCGATGATGAAGTGGGTGCTTAAGTAAGTTACGACGTTCGGGTCAGATTCGCTTTGCTTTTTCCCAATATACGTCCATTTCATCAAGTGTCATTTCGCCGATGTTTTTTCCATCCTTTGCTGACTCGGTTTCAAGGTATTGAAATCGCTTTATGAATTTTTTGTTCGTGCGTTCCAGGGCTTCCTCGGGGTCGATGTTTATGAACCGCGCGTAGTTCACCAGTGAAAAAAGCAGGTCTCCGAATTCGGCCATAGCTTTTTCGCGGTCAATGGATTCCTCTGATTCGGCGTTGAATTCTTTTTTAAACTCCTGCATCTCTTCTTCAACCTTTTCCCAAACCTGTTCCTTCTTTTCCCAGTCGAATCCAACACCACGGGCTTTGTCCTGGATGCGGATAGCCTTCACCATGGCGGGCAGGGATGTCGGAACGCCTTCAAGCACCGACTTGTTGCCTTTTTTGAGTTTGATTTTCTCCCAGTTAGCCTTTACTGTCTCTTCATCATTGGCAACGACATCGCCATAAATATGAGGGTGGCGTTCGACAAGTTTGTCGCAGAGGCTGTGAAGCACATCAGTGATATCGAAGGCCTTTTTTTCGGAGGCTATGCGGCTATAAAAATCGAGGTGCAACATGATGTCGCCGATCTCCTTTTTTATTTCGGTCAGGTCGCCTTCCAGGATGGCATCTGATAGTTCATAGGTTTCTTCAATCGTCAGGTGCCGAAGCGATTCAATCGTTTGCTTCTTGTCCCACGGGCAATTTTCGCGCAATTCGTCCATTACCGTTAGCAGGCGGTCGAATGCTTTTAACTTTTCTGGCCTCAATGGGTCGGGCTGTGACAAAAGATTTTTCATAGAAACTTATCAGGTTTGTCGGGCGTTGATTTAAGTGGAGTAACTTTGCAGGAAAGTAGGTCTATTCCTTCAAAGGGACAAAATAATGCAAATCCTATGACAGTTTTTCTGGTAACGCTTGCCGTCTTTGTTTTGTTCTTCGCCCTGATGTCAGTGAGATTGATCTTTCTGAAGGATGGTGAGTTCCGTGGCACCTGTGCTTCGCAAAGCCCGTGGCTTAACAAGGAGGGTGTGCAATGTGGTTACTGCGGTAAAACGTTGAAGCCCGGTGACCAGGCCTGTGGAGATCCTTCCAACGAGGCGACACCATTGCCCGAGATAAAAAAGACGAAATAGGTATTTTGTCTTCCCCTTGTTGGGCCATTGATTTCTATATCTTTGTGGTCCTTGAAAAACACCACTCATGGCTTTAATAAAATCGATTTCAGGTATCCGCGGCACGATCGGCGGAAAAGCAGGCGACAATCTTACACCCGTTGATATTGTAAAATTTGCAGCGGCCTATGGTATATGGCTTAAAAAAGATTCGTCTGCAAAAGTAGTTATAGGTCGCGATGCACGTGTTTCTGGTGAAATGGTGAGTTCACTGGTCGCAGCGACATTACAAAGTATCGGAATAGATGTGATCGATCTGGGGTTGTCGACTACCCCTACCGTTGAAATTGCTGTTCCGCTGGAAAAAGCCGGCGGCGGCATTATCCTTACTGCAAGCCACAATCCCGGGCAGTGGAATGCTCTAAAATTACTAAACGAAAAAGGTGAATTCATTTCCGACACCGATGGTCAGGAAATTCTGGTTCTTGCTGAGAGCAATGAAATCGAGTTTGCTCAGGTGAACAAGCTTGGTAAGTATGAGCGCAAAGATGGCTACCTCCAAAAACATATTGAGATGGTCCTTGCGCTGCCCATGGTTGATGTCCAGGCAGTACGTGCACGTGGCTTCCGCGTAGTCGTTGATGCCGTGAATTCAACAGGAGGTATCGCTGTTCCAATGCTGCTCAAATCGATGGGCGTGATGGTGAAGGAAGTTCATTGTGAACCTACTGGTCATTTCGCGCATAACCCTGAGCCCCTGCCGGAACACCTTACCGATATCTGCCGTGAAATTCAGAAAGGCAAGTATGACCTGGGTATTGTTGTCGACCCCGACGTGGATCGTCTTGCACTGATTTGTGAAGATGGTACTCCGTTTGGTGAAGAGTATACGCTGGTGGCTGTGGCTGACTATGTGCTGAGCACAAAACCTGGTAATACGGTATCAAACCTATCTAGCACCAGGGCCCTTCGTGATGTGACCGAAAAAGCGGGTGGCGAATATTTTGCTTCGGCAGTTGGTGAAGTGAATGTCGTTAACATGATGAAGGAGAAAAATGCGGTGATCGGTGGTGAAGGCAATGGCGGTGTGATCCTCCCGGATCTGCACTATGGCCGGGACGCGCTTGTTGGAATTGCACTCTTCCTGACTCATCTGGCGAAATCCAATCTCACAACGCTGCGACTTCGTTCGCGTTATCCTTCGTATTACATTTCTAAAAACAAGATCGAACTCACGCGCGAGATCAATGTCGACAAGGTCCTCGATGCCGTGAAGAAGAAGTATAAGAACCAGCCAATCAACACGATTGACGGTGTGCGCATAGAATTTGGAACCGAATGGGTTCACCTGCGGAAGTCGAATACGGAACCTATTATCCGTATTTACGCAGAGTCGGATATGGAAGTGAAAGCCGATAATCTCGCCAAGAAGATAATTTCCGATATCAAGGAAATCATTGCGGAAAAGGCGCTTGCGGGCTGAGAATGCATCCGACAGGGAATCTGCTTTTGGAAAGCCGAAATCGTGTTACCTTTGTAATGGATACATTAACCTACTCATGAGAGTCTATCTTGACAATGCGGCTACTACTCCGCTTGATCCGGAAGTGTTTGAGGCAATGAAGCCTTTTATGCTTGAGGATTTCGGGAACCCGTCTTCGATCCACGCACATGGCAGAAAAGTCAGGGCTGCGATCGAGTCTGCACGAAAAAAGATTGCCGAACTACTTAATTGTACACCCGGTGAAATCATCTTCACTTCAGGCGGTACCGAAGCCGATAATACACTTATCAACGGGGCCCTGCGTACGTACGGCATTCGCCACGTAATTTCGTCTCCGATCGAACACCATGCGGTTGAGCATACGCTTGGCGGTTTGGCTGCTGCAAATGCGATTGAACTTCACTTCGTTAATCTTGATGACAAGGGTCATGTTGACTTAACACATCTGGGTTCCCTGTTGAAGCAATATCCCGGAGCATTGGTTTCGCTGATGCATGCAAATAATGAAATCGGCAACCTGCTCGACATTGCGGCCGTCGGAGAGTTGTGTGAACACTATAACGCCTATTTCCATTCCGATACGGTTCAGACTGTTGGACATTACCGCCATGATCTGAAGCAACTCAAGGTTCATGGTATTACCGCGGGGGCTCACAAGTTTCATGGTCCGAAAGGAGTAGGATTCATGTATGTGCGCAAGGAAAGGAAAATACAGCCCTTTATCCACGGCGGTGCCCAGGAACGTAACATGCGCGGAGGAACGGAAAACGTTTATGGCATCATTGGTTTGGCTAAAGCGCTTGAGATCGCTTACCGCGACATGGATGAACATCAACGCCACATTGGTGAACTGAAGCAGCGTATGATTGAACGTTTAAAAGCGAACATACCGGGTGTTAAGTTCAATGGTGATTCTGCGAATACTGAACGAAGCCTTTATACCGTCCTTAATGCGTGCCTTCCGGAGTCCGAGGAGAATCAAATGTTGCTGTTCAATCTCGATCTTCAGGGTATTTCCGCCTCCGGGGGGAGTGCGTGTTCGAGCGGTGCCACGACGGGCTCACACGTGCTGGGTCATCTGTATCCCGACAGCAAGTGCGGTGCAGTGAGGTTTTCATTCAGTAAATACAACACGGCAGCCGAAATTGACTACACCGTGGATAAACTCGCTGAGCTGCTCAACGTATCTGAGCCGAATAAGGTATAGTTACGAAGGAATAATACCCATCTTCTTCATCAGAAAGCTCGCGTTCATTTTTGTCGCGACGCCTTTTTTAAGTCGGTAGTCAAAAGACAACTGATCGTTTTCAATTGTAGCCTCAAAGCAATAGTTGCTCACCTGATCAGGATATTCTTTTTCCAGTTCACCCAACGCGAGGTCGTGCGTCGCGATTACTGCAAGGCATGGATGCGGAAGCAGTTGTTTAACGAGCGCTATCGATCCAGCCTGTTTGTCATTACTGTTTGTTCCTTTGAGAATTTCGTCAAGCAAGATTAGCAAAGGTCTTCCTTGTCGCAATTCATCCATGATTTCTTTTAACCTGTTTAGTTCCGCGAAGAAATACGACTGGTGATCCTGGAGCGAATCGGCTGTGCGCATTCCGGTTCGAAGGCGAATAATGGGGCACGAAAACGATTCGGCACATACAGGGGCGCCATTCAGCGCAAGAATCAGATTGACACCCAGCGTACGCAGGAACGTGCTCTTCCCGGCCATGTTTGCGCCGGTAACAATGTGTACTGCAGGAGCGTTGCCGATGGTAAAGTCATTGCTTACGCGTTCGGCTGAGTCTATTAAGGGATGAGCAAGACCCTTTGACGTTACTGCGAGATTCTCCGTTATTTTTGGAAAACAAAATTCAGGATGATTGTACGTGAAGGCAGCAAAGCTGTTAAGCGCTTCGACGTCAGCAATTGCATCCAGCCACTGAGGAAGTTTGTCGCGATGGTGTACCTTCCATTGTTCCAGCCGGAACACGCATTGCAGATCATATAGGAGGAGGCTGTTGACAAAAAATGTCATCAGGGTGTTTGTTCTTGCATCGAGTGCACTTACCAGCGATGCCAGACGCCTTACATGCGCGTGCGCTTCATTGGCCATGCCCGAGATTTCGATGAGCAGTGGTGAGTTGAATTTCTCTTTTTCGAGGTGCAGCAACAAGTCGGCATACTTCATTACAATGTTCTTCTTGCGGCTGATGTATTCGTGAAAGACATTAATGCGTTTCAAATAAATGCCGGCGAGTATCCATTGCAGTAGTACAAGTGGGAAGAGGGCGATCTTAAAAATCGGCATTGCAATGGCGAGTGCGAGTGCAACCAATGTTGCCACAGGGATGGCGACGAGTACAACGGCAAATGCTTTTGAGGTCGGAATAAAGGGTGGATGTGTCAGCCATTCGCGGAGTTGTTGCATATCGGCAGGCTTCTCGTCAACCTCCATACCGCCGGCCTGGAAATTCTGCCGGAAGTCGATTCGCGGTGCAAGATCTTTCACAGCTTTCTGAACCGAATAAACCTTCTCTGCGGATGACAGTCCTTCTTTGAGCTGGTCAGCAACCTTTCTTTTACCGGTGAGCGTGGTAGCGCGGTTGAGGTATTGGAATAGCGATCCCTTTCCAAAAATGTCAAGATCGTGCGTGTAGGGGTGATGCGGCTCAATGAATGCTTCACCCGGATCCGACGAATCCCAGTTTCCCGAAAGAGCAGATTCCTCGGCATGATTTATCTGAACGAGGTTTTCAAGGTGCGTCTTCCGGCGAAACATGTGCGCATGCTTTGCGACGAGGTAGAGGAATGCGGCGAGCAATGCAGCAACGACAAATGAAAGTGCAGGCATCGGCGTCGTTAGGGTATAGTATAACATGACGGCCATGAAGATAATGCTGACCAACCTCAGGTTTGAGATGACATTGATCTCCTGCTTCAGATTTGTTAATTCACCGGAAAAGTTGGAATGGCGCGACTGATATGTCTTCCTGATTTCGTTTTGATCCATGTTACAAATCAGATAATCGTTTCTACTATCCGCATTATCTGATCCAGCGACGCGCGGTCAGTTTCATCGAAATCATTTAGTTTGTCGCTGTCTACATCGAGCACAAGAAACACGTTGTTGTTTCTGAAGGCAGGCAGAACAATTTCAGAACGCGAGGCTGAACTGCAGGCAATGTGTCCCGGGAATTCATCCACGTTCGGGACGACCATTGTCTTTCGTTCTTTCCAGGCCGTGCCGCAAACACCTTTGCCAAATGCGATTCGTGTACATGCAATAGGACCTTGAAACGGGCCGAGGACAAGCTGGTCGTCTTTCACGATGTAGAATCCAACCCAGAAAAAGTCAAATGTTTGTTTTAGTGCAGCGGCTATGTTTGCGAGGTTAGCGGTGAGATCCGCCTCACCCTCTACCAGACTTTTTATTTGTGGAATCAGCGCTTCGTAGCGTTCCCTTTTTCCTGTACTCTGCGCGATTATCAGTTCTTCTGCCATGTGGAATGTGTAGTAAATTCGATGTGTGAATTACGTTGCCGGGGAATTTTTTAAAGGCCGATACCGGGAAAGTGTATCACCGTGTACGTCTTCACTGTGAACAAGGGTCCCATTAAACACGGGGGCAGCGATGCCTTTTCCAAACGTCCGACCTGAACGGAAAACCCGGATGTCATCCCAAAGGTTTCCCTGAATAAAGCGATCGAGCGTAAATGAACCACCTTCAACAATAACGGATTGAATACCACGCTGATTCAAATCCCTGAGTACAGACTCGAGAAATCGCTCTTCATCAACACGCACCCTTGTGAGGTTGCTGTGTTCTTCGTGTCTGAGTACGTTGTAGCACAAAGTCGGCTGTGACCGGTCGAATATTTTCAGGTTCTCATTGAGTTTCAGGAACCGGTCGATCACGACACGTACGGGATTGCTTCCGGCCCACTTCCTTACGTTCAGCTGCGGATCATCGTGAAACGCCGTCTTCGCGCCTACAAGAATTGCGTCTTCTTCCGCGCGCCATTTGTGTACCATCTGACGTGAATACTCGTTACTGATCCATTTGGAGTCGTAATTTTCGCGGGCGATAAATCCATCTGAGGTCTCGGCCCACTTCAGGATGACATACGGGCGATTCTTTTCGATGCTGGTAAAAAAGCGTTGGTTAAATTCACGACCTGTTTTGTCAAGTATACCGGTGATGACCTCGACACCGGCGTCGCGAAGTCTTTTGATGCCACTGCCATCGACTTTCGGGTTTGGATCGATATTGCAGACTACCACTTTCTTTATTCCCGATTTAAGGATAAGGTCAGCGCAGGGTGGTGTTTTTCCGTGATGATTGCATGGTTCGAGCGTAACGTAAAGTGTGCTTTCCGCCAGCAGATGCTTGTTCTTTACAGAGGCAATCGCGTTCACTTCGGCGTGTGGACCGCCGAATTGCATATGCCATCCTTCGCCAATGATGTCGTTGCCTGCGGTAATAACGCAGCCTACAATCGGATTGGGGCTGACATATCCCATGCCGTTCAACGCCAGCGAAAGGGCGCGGCGCATAAAATGCTCGTCACGGGAATGGTCGTGCTTGTCCATGTATTGCAAAATCAGAAATGGCCATGAATATACGCCATTCAGATGTTATGTTTGCAATGAACACAAGCGATGAAAAATTCCAAAACGCTTTACGGGGAGATAGTTGACTCCATTCACATTGACGAAAGCCGGGCAGAAATTGAAACCATGGCCTTCATTCTATTGTCGGACCTTTTTGGCATCGATAAAGCCAGTATTCTTGCCAGCGATTTGATCGAATGGGATATCAACAAAGAAATAAGCCTGCGCGACGCAATAGATCGCCTCAACAGACACGAACCACTACAATACATTACCGGGACCGCTTTTTTCTTTGGGCGCCGGTTTACGGTGAACCGCGATGTCCTGATTCCCAGGCCGGAAACCGAGGAACTGGTTTCAGAGATGCTCGGACATATCAGGGAATACTCGTCGCAAAAGGAGCTGCGGGTTTTGGACATTGGAACCGGAAGTGGGTGCATACCCGTGACTGTCGCACTCGAAACCAACAGTACGGTGATGGCTACGGATGTTAGCGAAGGTGCGCTCGCAGTCGCCAGGCAAAACGTGATTGCGCATCGTGTACCGGTGCAGTTGCTGCTGCACAATATTCTTACTCAGCCGCTTCCGTTTCGTGAAATTGACGTCATTGTCAGCAACCCGCCCTACATCCCGATTGGAGAGAAAGCAGTGCTTAGCCCCAACGTGGCTGAACACGAACCGCATCTTGCGCTTTTTGTGGAGGATGAAAACCCCGTTGTCTTTTATGAAGCCATTGCTACTCATGGTAAGTCGGCGCTGGTAAAAGGCGGCCGCATTTTTACGGAAACGCATGAACAAAATGCGGGGCTTGTTGCCGACGTCTTCACCGCTCAAGGATACTCAGGCGTTTCTGTGTTGCAGGATTTGTCCGGTAAGCAACGTCTCGTCAAGGCAACGTGGTCGTAATTCAATGGTATGAAAGAAAACTCAGTAAGCTTTATTGGTGCGGGTAATCTTGCGTGGCACCTCGCGCCTGCCCTTGACAACGCGGGCTTTGCAGTTCGTGAAGTGTACAGTCGCAATGAAAAGAACGCACACGCGCTGGCAGAACGTCTT
Source organism: Bacteroidota bacterium (assembly GCA_023417955.1). Taxonomy (GTDB): domain Bacteria; phylum Bacteroidota; class Bacteroidia; order Cytophagales; family Cyclobacteriaceae; genus Ohtaekwangia. Next base: position 9,286 of record JAEZDW010000459.1, on the reverse strand, counting down.
TATCAATGTGAAATCGTTTCTGTTCCTGATTTTTCAGAAAGTGTCTCGGATATTTTTATTATGGCAGTGAGTGATGATGCTATTCCCGAAATACTTGCATCCCTGGTCCTTCCCGACGAAGCTGTTTTGATTCATACTTCCGGAAGTCAGCCGCTTTCTGTGCTGGATGACGCACCTGTCGGTGATATCGGTGTGTTTTATCCGCTCCAGACGTTTACAAAAGGGCGGAAAATTAATTTTGAGAGCGTTCCCATTTTCATTGAAAGCGTTAACGAGGCAGTTACACGTAAATTGATAGCGATGGGGAAGGCGATAAGCAGAAACGTTAACACCATCTCATCCGAAGAACGCAAGGCATTGCATGTTGCAGCTGTTTTTGCATCGAACTTCACAAATCACATGCTTACCATTGCCGAGCAGATCATGCGCGACAACAAACTGAAGTACGAGCTTTTGAAACCACTAATAGCTGAAATGTTGAACAAGAGTCTTGAACTTGGTCCCGGAGTTGCTCAGACAGGGCCGGCCCGGCGTGGTGATCTCCAAATCCTGGATGCGCACATGGAATTTCTGGCTGACGATCCCCAACTGGCGGAGATCTACAAGAATGTAAGCCAGCACATCATCGATACTTACTGAGCCAAATCCGATGCTCTCGGTCCCTCCAGGGAATGCAGGAAACCAGTTACATCAGCTATCCATTTCTTCTGGTTTGCTTCTGTAAATATGTGATGTCCTTCTTCAGGGTAACGTGCAAGCATCTTTTCACCTCCGAGATTGTCAAAGATTTCCAGAGTTTCATCTACTGACACGCGATTGTCGCGGTCGCCGTACATAAGCAGCGTTGGGATTTTTACCGATTCCGCATAATCGGAAGGGTTGTGAGAGAAAGCCCAGTAGCCTTGTTGGAAGCCACCCCAGAAAGTGAGCATAGCTGCAAAAGGGAACGTCGGCACTTTCATTATTTCGAATCGGGCGGAGACGGTTTTGTATAACGAACCAAATGGGCACTCAAGAATCAGAGACGTTGGTTCGATCCTGTAGTCGTCGATTGCTTTCAGAATGGCTGCCGCGCCCATGGAAGTTCCGAAAAGATGGATTTGCGTTTCACCGGAGGCGCGTACATAATCGAAGCAGTCGCGCACTTCTATTGATTCGGTAAACCCGAGATTTGTGCTTTCGCCTTCTGATCCACCGGACCCCATAAAGTCAACGAGCAGCGTATTATAGCCGAGGCGCAAAAACTCCTCCGCTCTTGTGAGAAGAGAAGACTTCTCGCCCGCATAGCCGTGAAAAAGAATGACCGTTCCTTTTGGGTTCGATGACTGAATGTGCCACGCCTCAAGCTGAACGTCGCTTTGAATATTTACCGTGTTGAAGGAATGCTTTGGCAGCGCCGTGTGTTTTGGTTTTGGATTGTCAATGCCGGTAAAAAGAATCCGCGCTTTGGTTATTGCGGAAAGGTCTTCGGGATCGCGGGTGCGTTCCTTTTTCTCCCGTGAGAAATGGGTAAAACGATAAGCGTGCTGAAAAGCTACCGCGTTAACAAGAAGAAACAGCACAAAAGTGGTAATTGCAATCTTCCGGATCATAAGCCAACACATTAAATCACCAAAAACGAAACTTGCTGATTGGGGAACGAATATCCTGAATTTTTTGGAAGGATGATAGATTCAATCTCTAAATTTCATGGAGATTTACCAGACAGCCAGCGTACATTTACGAAAACGAATTTTTTATAGAGCATATGCATAATATAATCAGAAGGCCCCGGCGCAACAGAAAATCCGAAGTGATTCGGGCGATGGTTGAAGAAACCCGTGTCCATACAGACGACCTGATCTTTCCTTTATTCCTGGTCGATGGAAAAGGCAAGCGTGTTGAAGTTGCGTCAATGCCCGGGATATTTCGGCTGAGTTCAGACCTGATGCTGAAAGAAATTGAAAGCTGCATGAAATCAGGCATTCGTGCATTTGATGTTTTTCCCGCAGTGGAAGATAGTCTGAAAGATAAACTTGCAACGCGCAGCTATGATCAGGATTTCTTCTACCTCCGAACGCTTCGCGAGATAAAAAAAGAATTTCCTGAGGCATGCATTATCACTGACGTTGCAATGGATCCGTACAGCTCCGACGGTCATGATGGCCTTGTGGTAGACGGCCGTATTGATAATGATGCAACGCTTGACATACTGGGCAAAATGGCCCTCGCTCAGGCAGAAACCGGTATTGATGTTCTGGGGCCGTCTGACATGATGGATGGTCGGGTTGGTTATATGCGCGAAGTACTCGATGCGAACGGTTTTACGGAGGTTTCTATCATGAGCTACACTGCGAAGTATGCGAGCGCGTTTTACAATCCGTTTCGCGACGCGCTTGATTCTGCACCTAAATTTGGTGATAAAAAAACGTATCAGATGAATCCGGCAAATCGCATGGAAGCGTTAATAGAAGCGGAGCTCGATACACAGGAGGGAGCCGACTTCCTGATGGTAAAGCCGGCACTCGCTTACCTTGATGTCATCCGCCTGTTGAAAGATAATACTGCTCTGCCTATTGCTGCGTATAACGTGAGCGGCGAGTACGCGATGATTAAAGCAGCCGCCGAAAAGGGCTGGCTTGATGGAGAGCGAGCGATGAAAGAAACACTGCTTAGCATCAAGCGCGCCGGAGCTGATGTGATCCTCACATACTTTGCACGCGAATTCGCTGAGCTGGCGCGGCGTTGATCACACTGGATTCAAAAATGAGTCTCCATGAGAAATATCTGCCCGTATACGACTTCTCGGAGCATCATCAGCTGGATATAAAAGCACGTTCTCAAGTTGTTGCTAACTGTGTGGAGTCCGCGAATTTCAGGGGTTCATTTCTTATCAATCTCTTGACAAGACTCAGAGGCATGCCGCCATCTAAGGGGGGCATCGAATCCGTGACCCGGATGGGATTCGTTTTGCTGGAACGCGACGCGAAAAAGGAAGTGATACTTGGATTGATAGGTCAGTTCTGGAAACCTTCAGGGAATATTATCAAGGTTGGCAGCCGCGACGAATTCCTGCAGTTTAATGAGAGCGGTTTTCTGAAAGCCACCTGGAATTTTGCCATTCGCGAAACTGCAGTCGACTCAAGTGTACTTGAAACAGAGACACGAATTCAATGCCTCGGCCCTGACGCAAAACGCAAGTTTGCGCGATATTGGTTTTTTATACGCCCGTTCAGCGGACTAATCCGAATGGAAATGCTGCGAAGCATCCGACGCAGAGCGGAGGCATAAACAATCAGGAAATAACACTATTGCTTTGGCGGGGTTGGTTTGGTCTGGGTTTCCAGATCAGGCAGCACAAAGTCGTCGAGTATACTTCTTTCCTTCATCAATCGTTCGATATCCTCCGTAGTTCGGGGTGATAAATGCGACAGGTGATCATAGCCTTTTGCTGTGATGAGGAAATCGTCTTCAATGCGAACTGCGATGCCCCACCACTTTTTGTCGCATGCAGCGTTTTCCGGAATGTAGATGCCGGGTTCTATGGTGATGACCATGTTTTCCTGTAGCGTGTTGTAATGCCCGCGATCATGAACGTCGAGGCCGATGTGATGGCAGCATCCGTGCGGATAATATTGGTGTTCCTGATTTTCATCGGCGATGATTCCAAGTTCCTTCAATCCTTTGTTGATCGTCACCTTCGTCGCAGCTTTCAGGTCGTCGAATGCGGTTCCTGGTTTACAAATCTTCATCGCTTCTTCCTGAGCACGCAGCACCAGATCATAAATCAGCTTCTGCTCAGCAGAGAATTTTCCACTTGCGGGTATCGTGCGCGTTATGTCGGCGGTGTAGCCGTGGTATTCAGCGCCGAGGTCCATCAGCACAAGTTCCTTCGAATCGATGGCCGGTTTATAATTCTCCATGTAGTGAAGTATGCATCCGTTGTGACCACCTCCGACAATGGAAGGGTATCCAACTTCTTCGGCCTGATACTTCTTAAAAACAAATTCGTGTATGCCCTGAATTTCGCGTTCGGAAAGGCCCGGCTTCATCGCTTTCATAACTTCATTTTGTCCCATACATGAAATTGCGACAGCCTTACGCAGGAGCGAGATTTCATCCGGAGTTTTGATACCGCGGAGGTCTTTCATGATGACTTCAAGCCCCGTTGTATTCAAATTGTTCTTTTCAGGTTCTGTCTTGACGCGTGGAGCACTCGTTGACGGATAGTTGACCTTTTCCTTGAACATAGCAATCAAATCATAAAGGTCGGATTGATTTTCGGGGTCATCACGAACGTCATTCTTGAAATCAAAAAACAGAATCTGATCAAAACGTGAAAAGTCGGGTTTGTATTTGGCGAATTCCGTGTTGTTGAATGCCTGTTCCAGTCCCAGCATCTCCTTCGTTCGTACATCACCCAACCGTCTGCCGGTCCGCATTTCTCGCACGATGTTTCTCGGTTGAACGAAAATGATTTCATCATACGGTGTTCCGTCGGCAGCGGTCTGTTTATCCTTGAAAATGAACAGCACGGCGTGTGGCTCCCGATATCCGGTGAGGTAGTAAAAGTCGGGATCCTGATGGTAGGGGTAATCTACATCGTTTGAACGGTTTCGTTCGGCGTTTGCAAAGAATACAGCCACTGAATTCTTAGGAAGTTTTTTCCGGAGTTGTTCACGGCGGTCTTTGTGAAAAGCCGCGGTAAGAAAATCCTTCGGAGCGTCACCAGTCTGCGCCCACAGGCTCGATACATTTATTGAAAATAAAACCAGGTAAATGAGGAATAGAACTTTTTTCATAGTCTTTAACACGATAGCCTAATGTAGGTGATTAGCCAGAAAGGCTGGCGGGACTTTCTTTTGAATGGTTTGTTCCGGTATAGTGCCGGTTTATTGGGGATGGCGTCGCTTCGGCGAAAGGGCATTCCTAAAATCCCGGCCGTTTCGGACATTCAGTTCGTCATTGGTCATCAAAAGTCCTGAGGGGCCCTTTCTGAAGGCAGACCTTGCTGGTCTGCCTTCTGCTTTGTCCGTCCTTCCTGGTTTATTTCTCCACTCTTTGTCCACTCTTCCCCCTTTGATGCGTGCGGGATCCTGATTGGATCATTCGGGGACCTGACTAAATTTTAGTCTCAATTTTTTAAAGAAGTGCCCGGACACAATTTCCGACCTGAAAAATACCGCGCAAAATGTGAACCCTGCCCTAAGAGGGTGCGCGTTATACCGATAGTTTAAAATCGATAACTATGGCACTTGTAATGAATAATGACCTTACCAGTGGACTTCGCGGAAGGATTGGTAAATACTTCGTTTTTCGGAACGTGAGAGGTAAGACTATCGCGTCTCGTGCGCCGCGTAGGCCAGATCCAAAAAAGCAAAGCGCTGCACAACGGTTAACCCGCATTAGGTTTAAAGAAGCTGCCGCGTGGGCGGTACATACAATGCTGGATCCTGATAGAAAGCAGTACTATCAACAACGCGCGGAAGTCCTCGGTCTTCCAAATGCGTATACCGCTGCCGTTAAGGCGTACATGTCCGGTAATACAAATTCAGATTCCCCTGACTACTCAGGAACTGATCGGCGAATATTCCCAACGCAAAATTTAACGACGGAGAGGAGTCATCCTTCGTTGCCGTTGGTGTCTCAGAACAAATCAGTTGCCGGCTGTTCCTTCGCTGGCGTCATTTTCTTCAACTTCGCGGATTTCGAAATCGCCTCCCTGGCCATAGCGAATCAGGTCTTTCAGGTGGTACCGCTCAAGCGTAAGGGTGTCTTTCACTTTAAAGTCGCCGTTGGGAAGAATGTTTTCTATGACGAACTCGTGCGATTCACCAAAATTGACCAACCGGTACTTTTTTCCGGTGCGCAGTACATCAAATGCAAGTCCGGCCATATTACAATTCCTCCTCGCGTTCGAGCATCAAAACCGATGCCTGTGGAACGATATAATATTTTTCGTCTTCGTACATCACCTCAATGGCGCCTTTCTGAAGAAAGATCGCGAGGTCACCTTCCTGTGCCTGCAACGGAAGATACTTTACCTGCTCTTCCTTGCCTTTCCACATATCGTCCTCGTCAGCCGGTAAGGGAAGCGGGTAACCGGGGCCGACCTTGATCACATAGCCGCTTTGTATTTTTTCTTTCTCCTGCACACCCGGTGGCAGGTACAGCCCGCTGGCGGTTTTGTCTGATTGTTTCGTGGGCTTGATCAACACACGATCACCAACTACTATTAGCTTCTTCAATTTATTGTCCGATGTAATCTTCATTGTATCTGTACTTCGTTGTAGTCAATACGTTGATTTATTCAAAAAGCCCGGTCTGGTCACCGGATCGTTTCAGCAACCCCGAGTCGATGCTTTTGCTGGCTCGCGCACCAAGCTTTTTCAAATCCTCAACGCGTCGTACAAGGTTGCCGCTCCCGACTGACAATTTTTTCATAGACTCCTCGTAATGGCGTTTCGAGACATCGAGATGTCTGCCCAGTTCAATCAGGTCGTCTGTAAAACCAACAAACTTGTCGTAAAGATCCCCGGCTTTGTTGGCGATATCGAGAACGTGGCGGTTCTGATATTCCTGTTTCCACGTATTCTTGATCAGTTGCAGCGACGGGATCAGCAGTGTGGGACTCACGAAAACGATTCGTTTTTCGAGTGCCTCATCGTACAGATCTTTATCCTGTTGAATAGCCAGCATGTAAGCCGGCTCAATCGGAATAAACATCATTACGAAGTCGAGATTGCTTTCGCCGATGTGGCGCTGATAGTTCTTGTCAGCAAGCACACGCATGTGCTGCCGGATAGAGGTAAGGTGCGCTTTTAAGAAAATCGTCTTGTCTTCGTCTGAGTCTGCGTTGACGAAATTATTGTATGCGGTCAGACTCACTTTTGAATCGATAACCACGTGCTTATTTTCCGGAAGACGGATAATCACATCGGGGCGCAGGCGGCCTTCAACGGTTGTGAACGATTCCTGTATCGTGTATTCACGATCGCGTTCCAGCCCTGACTTCTCAAGAATACTTTCGAGAATGAATTCGCCCCATGCTCCCTGGGTTTTTGAGTCGCCCCGCAATGCCCGTGTCAGGTTCTCAGCCTCACGCGTCATTTGAACGTTGAGTTTCTGCAAATTTTCGAGTTGCTCGCGCAGCGCAGAGTTTCGGGAGATGTGATCGCGATGAGTTTCCTCGACCTTCTTTTCGAATGCCGTAATCTTTTCGCCTAAGGGGCGCAGTAAATCAAAAAGGTTTGTGCGATTCTGTTCGGTGAACTTCTTGCTCTTTTCTTCAAAAATGTCATTGGCCAACGTCTTGAACTGTGCAGTGAACTTTTCTGCCAATGCCTCCGTGTCCTTCTTTTGTTCTTCCAGCTTTTCCTGCAGATTTCGATAGTCGGCTTCGGTTGCTGCAAGACTGTTGTTGAGATCGATTCGCTTTTCGCGCTCTTGCGTCAGGTCTGCCTTCAACTCATCAATCTGGCGTAACAGGTGCCGATTGCGTTCCTGCTCTACCTGGAATGCGGCATCGCCGTCACTTCTACCCGGATGATACTTCAGTCGTGCTATAAGCCAACCTGCAGTAACCCCCACTACCATACCCGTAAGCACAAGAAGAATTTCCATGGCGGTAAATATAGATGACAAAAAATCAGATCGAAAGCGTTTCGGCAACGGCGCTTTTGTTCGGTTTAGATTCAGGGGTGTATGTTTGCGTCTCAGCCGTCATTTGGTCTCTTTTCACGGCTTATTTTGTTATGTTTATATCGTGAAACGCGGATATTATGGTGGATATGATCAAGACAAGTCAGGAAGCAATTGATCTCGAAGAACGTTACGGTGCGCACAATTACCATCCTCTGCCGGTTGTGTTATCGAAGGGCGAGGGTGTTTTCCTGTGGGACGTTGAGGGGAAGCGCTATTATGACTTTTTATCCGCATACAGTGCCGTCAACCAGGGGCATTGTCATCCGCGTATTGTACGTGCATTGATTGAGCAGGCACAGGAGCTGACGCTGACCTCCAGAGCATTTTACAACGATAAACTAGGTCTGGCCGAGAAGTTCATTTGTGATACGTTCGGCTACCAGAAATCGCTTTTTATGAATTCGGGCGCTGAGGCTAATGAAACTGCGATCAAGCTTGCGCGAAAATGGGGCTATCTCAAAAAAGGCATTCCCGACAACGAGGCCGTTATTGTTGCTGTTCGCCAGAATTTTCACGGTCGAACCACGACGATAATATCAGCTTCTACTGATAATCTGGCACGAGCCGGTTTTGGACCGTTCATGCCCGGGTTTGAAATTGTTGAATATGATAATACGGATGCTATCGCGTCCGCAATCTCGAATCCGAATGTCTGCGGATTATGGATCGAACCAATTCAGGGCGAGGCCGGTGTTTATGTTCCGCACGACGGGTACCTGAAGACTGCGCGGGAACTGTGTACAAAACACAATGTCCTGCTGATGATGGATGAAATTCAGACAGGCATCGCCCGTACCGGGAAGATGCTGGCGTCGGATCATGAAAATGTGCGACCGGATTTATTGATACTTGGCAAGGCGCTTTCGGGTGGTGTGCTTCCGGTTTCATGCGTACTCGCAGATGACGATGTTATGATGTTATTGAAACCCGGCGAACATGGTTCCACCTTTGGCGGGAATCCGGTTGCGGCAGCTGTGTGTATCGCCGCCTTGCAGGTAGTTATCGAAGAGAAACTCGCCGAAAATGCCGCACGACTTGGTGAAGTCTTTCGGAGCAGAATGCTGGAACTGAGGCAACGTACGAACCTCGTCACAACCGTTAGGGGCAAAGGTCTGTTGAACGCAATTGTTATCAACGATTCGCCTGACAGCGATACTGCCTGGAACATTTGTGTTGAATTTGCAAAGGAAGGCCTGCTCGCAAAACCGACTCACGGCAATATCATTCGTCTTGCGCCGCCATTGGTAATCACTGAAGATCAGGTGCACGAATGTTGTGATATCATTGAGCGGGTGGTGGTGAATTTCAAATAAGTTAAGAGCTCTCAAGGGTACACAAAAGTAAGAGGGGATCCTGCGCACGGAAAGTGCTCATGCCCACCTTCAATCCTTTTTTGTTTCTATAAAGCCGTATTACAGTTCGCGCCAGCGACCAGAAGGGCTCATCGTAATGCAGCGAATTCACTCAATCAAAAATTATAAATCATTATTGTCCGGGGAAATGAGCCTGCGACTAGTTCGTGGATGCGCCTTGAATGTGTACTTATCCTGGGCGGAATCATCTGCCTGGAATGTATGACCAAATGTGATGTGTACCGCTGGAT
>JAEZDW010000404.1 GCA_023417955.1 Bacteroidota bacterium | reverse complement strand
GACTGAAGGAGCATGGAGTCGCCTCCTTCCCGGAGACCTTGCAAGCAAATTTGATCCTTCACAACGAATACCTTTGAAACGCGTTGGTGACCACCAGGAACTCGCAAACCTTGCAGCATATCTTATCTCTGATTACTCGGGCTACATCACCGGTGAAGTTATTACCATCGACGGAGGTGAATGGCTCAGAAACGGTGGAGAATTCAGCCACCTTGAGATCGTCCCTAATGAAATGTGGGACATGCTTGAGAAGATGCGCGGTAAGGGCTGATCAAAAGATGTACGCTCCAATCTGAATCTGGATCATATTCGAGGAAGAATGGCCCTGGTCATACGAAACAAATCCATTGTCAACCTGTAACGATCCTCTTTTCACATGTGTCATCTTATCACCCCACACGTATGCGACGCGAACTGAGAATGATCCTTTGGGCGAAAAGTTTCCGTCTTCATCAATCGCGTAACGCTTTGTGAAGAAACCTATTCCTGCACCGTAACTCAAACCAGTATCTGTAGCGTTGTTGATGACCTCGGGCTGCGCTTCATCAAGGATCGTTTCAAATGCGTTCTTGTCGATTTTTGTTTTTGCGTTCATGATCTTAAGACCAAGCATTCCATCGAGGAAGAATGTAAAACCGTCCTTCTTCAAGGGAAGCAGCCTCGCCATTCCATTCACGCCATAATAATTGAAACTTGTTTTATATGGTGGGGCGACCGATGTTTTTTCGATCTTATCGCGCCCGAAATACAGATACTGAACGCCGCCTCCAACGTAAATGGGCGACCACCGGCGCTTTCCAAAAGGATTTGCAAGTATATGTGCGTCAAGCCCAAGTCCCAGTCCACCTTTTCCATTGTCAATGACATTCTTGAACGGTCCGGATGGAATAGCAACACCGGCATAAAAACCGCCGTGGATCGGACTTCGTTCTTCCTGGGCTTTAAGCGAATGGGAAAGAACAAAACATGAGGCAGCAAAAATGCATGTCAGGGGGGTCTTTAATTGATGCATACAATTTGAAGCTTTAAGGTTGAGGGCAGTGGCGAGATTAATACCAAAATTAAGCCAGAAACCAGAAACAAGGTTGAACAAGGAATAAAAACATTCGTTAACCGGCGGGGTTCACCACTTCCGGCTTAATTTTGAAGCATGTCCAGGAAAGTAGAAGCGTATATTTCTGAAAAACTGGAGGCCCAACAACACGCCGGTTTGTACCGGAGGCTTACTGTCTCCAAAGAAAATTTGGCTGACTTCTCAAGTAATGATTACCTGGGGCTCGCGCGCTCAAAGGACCTTGCCCGGTCAATTGCCAATCGACTTGCAGCCTTCCCTCGCATCAATGGTTCCACCGGTTCAAGACTGCTGTCAGGAAATGATTTGTATTCGGAGGAAGTTGAAACAATGCTTGCGGGCATTTTCGCTGCAGAGGCTGCACTGATTTTCAACTCGGGATATAGCGCCAACCTGGCGATCCTTTCCGCACTACCACAGCGAGGTGACACGATCATTTACGATGAACTCGCCCACGCCAGCATCAAGGACGGTGCACGCCTTAGCCTGGCAAAACGTTATAGTTTCAGACACAACGATCTCGAAGACCTCGAACGCAAGATCAGAAATGCCAATGGGCGTATTTATATCGTTGTGGAATCCATATATTCAATGGACGGCGACGCATGTCCGCTGGAAGACCTTGTTAAACTGGCCGAACGAAACGACGCGTGCATCATTCTCGACGAAGCACACAGCACGGGAGTTTTCGGTGTCGGCGGCGCAGGCATGGCTGTTGATTCAAAGCTCTCAGAAAGGATTCCAATCCGAATTTACACGTTCGGGAAAGCAATGGGTGTGCACGGCGCATGTATCGCAGGATCTGCACAACTGAGGGAATACCTGATCAATTTTGCCAGACCATTTATCTACACTACCGCGCCAGATCATCATACCATGGCGTCAATCGCTTGTGCATTCGAATACCTGCGCGAACACATCGACCTGCAGAATGATCTTCGGCAAAAGATAATGTTCTTCGAAAATGAAATGAGCGGGCACCCTGCGATTGACGTTAAGCCAGGCACAATCCAAACAGTTCACATTCAGGAACCAGAACGTGTTCGACAACGTGCGTTGGCATTACAGGAAAATGGATTTGATGTTCGCCCTATCGTAAGCCCAACGGTACCTGCCGGAAAGGAACGCCTCAGAATCTGTCTCCATTCCTTCAATTCATTTGACGAAATCAAAGAACTATGCGATCTGCTAAAGACCAACGTATGATGGGTAAACGTAAATTGTATTTCGTTACGGCCATTGGCACCGACTCGGGAAAGACATTGGTTTCGGCAATCTTGTGCGAAGCATTAGGTGCCGATTATTGGAAACCGATTCAGGCCGGACTTCCCGCCGATGCAGAGACTGTTCGAAGTCTTGTCGGCAATCCTGACGTAGTAATACATTCCGAGACGTATCGATTGAAAACACCTGAGTCTCCCCATGCAGCGGCACAACGTGAAGGCCTGCACGTCCGCATTGATGACTTTAGACTTCCTGACACGGTGCGTCCTCTCGTGATAGAAGGCGCAGGTGGATGTCTTGTGCCCCTGAATGATGAAGAGTTTGTTATTGACATCGCGCTACGCTTCAACGCATCGATCATCCTGGTTTCGAATCTATACCTTGGAAGCATTAACCATACATTGCTTACAATCGAAGCGCTGAAGCGGAGGGAGCTGGATATCGCAGGAATTATTTTCAATGGACCTCGAAACGAAGAAAGCGAACGGATTATCATGAGACACGGAAATCTACCACGCCTGCTGCACATCGAAACTGAACCTGCCATTACAAAAAAAACGGTACAAAATTATGCATCCAAACTCCCAGTCGGAATCCTTTGAGCGGTTGATGCAAACTGACCGGGACCATATTTGGCACCCTTTTACCTCTCTGGAAGGCGCGTCACCCATACCTGTTGAGTCCGCCAAAGGAGTTTATCTTTTCACATCAGACGGAAGAAAAATTATCGATGCCGTTTCATCGTGGTGGGTAAATATCCATGGTCACAGTCATCCGCGAATTGCGACGGCTATCTATGAACAAGCCAACACGCTTGAGCATGTGATCTTCGCGGGTTTCACACACAGGCCTGCAATCAATCTCGCACAGCGGCTCTTGTCAGTTTTGCCTCAAAATCAAAAACGCATCTTCTTTTCGGACAATGGCAGCACTGCTGTTGAGGTTGCCTTGAAGATGGCAATGCAATTCTGGTTCAACAAAGGCACACCGCGAAAAAAGGTTATTGCACTTGAAGGCGCGTACCACGGTGACACCTTTGGCAGTATGTCTGTTGGCGAACGTGGCGACTTCACACGACCATTTCACCCTTTTCTTTTTGACGTTGAATACATACCTCTTCCGAATGCGGAGAACGTTGATGCAATAACCACCCGCTTCGGTGAAATCGTTTCAACAAACGACGTCGCTGCATTCATATTCGAGCCACTTGTTCAGGGCGCAGCGGGCATGGTCATGTACCAGGGCGAATATCTTGACAGATTACTGAGTGTAGCAAAAGAACATGGCGTTGTCTGTATTGCAGATGAAGTATTCACGGGCTTCGGAAGAACGGGTACGCTGTTCGCATCACAACAACTTTCCGTTTCACCCGATATCATGGCACTTTCTAAAGGGATTACAGGCGGAACGTTACCGCTGGGGGTTACAACGTGTTCGCACGAAATTGAAGACGCGTTCATGTCTCCGGAAAAATCGCATACTTTTTATCATGGGCATTCATACACGGCCAACCCGATTTCATGCGCGGCTGCATGTGAAAGTTTCGATCTTCTGATGGCGCCGGAGTGCGGCAAGGCTATCGATCAGATCAGTAAGCAACAGCGGGATTTTGTCGAACAAATTTCAAATCACCCGATGATCCGCGATGTACGCGCCTGCGGAACAATTCTCGCTGTTGAGATTGAAACATCGGGAGGAACGTCGTATTTCAACCAGCTCGGAAAAACCATTTATTCTTACTTTCTGGAAAGGGACATACTGCTCCGGCCACTTGGCAATGTTATTTACATTCTCCCGCCCTATGTGATTACCACTGCAGAACTGGACATGATACAGCGTTCCATTCGCGAATTTCTGGATTTTTTACAGGCCGGAACCGCTACTGAAGAAAAGTAGCCATAAAACTCTTGTTCAGACTGCTGAAGACTTTGATGCGGCCGTTGTCGGCAGGCGCAATCTCAATTCCCGAGCTTTCAATAGGTACAGGTGAAAGAAGGCGACCAGTGCGATCGTATACGTAGGAGAGCTCCTGTGTCTTATCCGTAACAATAATGAAATTCTTTCCCGCTCCGGGTAACAGGAATCTGGTCTCCGTTCGGGGGCCGATAAAATCACTTTTGATGATTTCGTTCCCGTTCGCATCAATAACAGTAAACTTTGCCGGTTCCGAACGTGTGATAATATACGACTTACCTTCACGTTCCCGAACCAATGCGAACTTCGCCTCAAGTGCGGTCTTGACCAACACCTCGCGTGATACGACCTTACCCTGTAGATTGAATTTAATCTTTGTACCATCTTCACTGACTACGGTAAGGGTAGTTTCATTTTGATTCTTTCCGACGTCTATGAAATACTCTCCTGCGAGTCTTGTTTTCAGGTCAAGCGGGAAATTCGGTAACAGTTCACCGCGACGATTCATTAGGTATATGACGCCGTCCCTGCGAATCGCGACCATATAGTCACGACCTAAAAGCCTATGGTGGTCAGGTGCAGTGAGTAACGTACCTTCTACACGCCTGGGTTGCCATCCCTCGAGGTTATTCCCGTTTTTGTCAAATATCCAAAGACTGCCATCACGCGATCCGATAAGAAACCGATACTGTTTGTTATGGTTGTAGTCGACAACGGAGACAAATTCTGCGTTCTGTTCATCGATTTCGACGGGATAACGTTCAACATATTTTCCGAGCCGATCTATCAGGTGAAGTTTTCCTGGTGTGCAGAACAGATACTGAAGTTTTCCGTTGTTGTAGTAGTCTATTTGATGTACGTCACCCTGAATCTGGCCATCAAGAGCTAACTTCCACAGCACCTTACCTTCTCCTGACAACAGAGAAAGATTCCGCAGCGAGTCCTGAACAAGTACTTCACGGGATTTGTCAACGTGGCTGTTTACAACAGTCATGTTTGTAATCCGTGAATCAAAAACGGTAATGAAGCGGTCACGCGGCGCGGGTGCTTCGACTGGTTTATACGGTTTGAGCGACCATGATACATTGGTATAGAAATTATCGCTCAGGTGACTGAACTGAATGGCACCCATACCAAGTGTCTCAACTATCCTTGCATTCTCTTTCAGGAATGTCATCCATTTCGGATGGAGCTGGTTTTCAAGCATTGTCAATACTCGGGGAGTATTAACGAAGATGCTAATGTTGGCTTCCAGTAAAGTCGATTCAAAAAACTTGTTTTGGGCGACTGATTTTCCCCACGTGCTTTCCTGATCGACATCACCAAGGAAATACTTCAACTCTTCTATGTCGGAGGAAACACAAATGGTATTACCACTTTCCACGTAATACCCGGCAGAGAAGTCTTTCAAGAGCGGTGAAAACAATTGCTGGATAAACGAATGCTCCGGAAGTTCGAATATTCGATAGCCAGAGTAGTGATCAACGAAGAGGGTATCCGCAACTTTCGTTTCTGCAATCTTCCTGAATAACTTTGACCAGTTTTGAATGTTGTTCCGGTCGTGAATAATCATCAAAGGCTGAAGTGTCTCCTTTCTGCTTTCCAGCCAGCATATTGCAAGCTCGCCTGAGAACTTGCCGAAGAGTGCAGATGGATCCTCACCGAGTTCACGTATTGACTCCTGCATTGCGCTAATCTCAGAAGCACGACGGCCTTTTTGAAGCCGGCGAAAAAACTGATCACCCTGACTTAATCCATAACTCGTGACCATGAGCGTCCGGTTTGAAATCATATTGCGAAGCGCAAACGGAATGGGCGACTGTTCTTCAAAGTTCGACAGGAACATTTCCGGCTCTGATCGTGCGCTGAAGCCATTCAATACGAGTTGGTCACCGGTGATTTTCGTATCGAGCAACGCTGCACTGCCAAATTCCGCCAGCAGCGGTGAGGGGTCCTCTTTCATGAAGATACCCAGCAGTTCACCAACGTTGGAAAGATTGATAAACAAATTTCCGCCGTCGTTTTTTACACTGTGGAGGTTGTACACACCCCCAAGGTCAGTCCGGAAATTTCGCTTTGGATTTTGAAAAGTGCGAATAACGTCTTCAATTAATACGGGGCTGAAACTTCCTACCCAAAGGCTTTCCAGTTCGATCCACGAGAAACCCTTTTTGCCAGAGGTTATTTCATGGATTGTAATGTTGTTGAATTCGCGTTGTGTTTTCTTATATGTTTTGTTTTTTAAAACGGCGTCGACTGCGACGTTTAGTTTTTGACTAAATACTGGCGTCTTCGGGACGTAATAGGTAAAATCAAACTGATCCTTTCTTGTAACGTGCAACGAAACAAGTGTCGGTTCGGAGAATGAAGTTGCGAGGTCCTGCAGAATGCGAAGTGAATCATCCGGTAAATCGAGTGTAGCTGCTTTCTTGATGAGGGCCGTTACGGGTGAGTTTCGGATTCCCTCGACGCATTCGGCACATTCACCCTTTTCGTAGACAAGCACAGTGCTGGAGGGAACAAGATCCCAGGCAGTGATTGCTTTCTTCGTTGACAGGTGATTGTAGAGCAGGTATGCGCCGGCAAATACCAGGACGACGATAGTGATTACGATTGGCTTCTTCACTTCAATGAAATCAGTTCAACGGGTGAAGATATTAAGCTAAAGGCAGAATTGCGAATTGAATAGCGGATGTGGCCTGTTTAGACGTCTTGATTGTCTAATGCGGCGTTTTAGAATTCCGTGGGTTTTCAAATTATAGGTAGGCAACGTCCCGATAGCTATCGGGATACTCTCCATCCCGATCTTATCGGGACAGTACCATCAGCGCTGACGGGCTTAACTACGCTGTACGGAATGGGAAGATCCCGGCCGCCGGGACCGTCGCTATAGTCACCTTAAGATTTCGCATCAACAAAAAAAGCCCACGATTTCTCGCGGGCTTTCTAATTAAAGGTAGGCAACGTCCCGATAGCTATCGGGATACTCTCCTATCCCGATGTTATCGGGACAGTACCATCAGCGCTGACGGGCTTAACTACGCTGTTCGGAATGGGAAGATCCCG
>JAEZDW010000369.1 GCA_023417955.1 Bacteroidota bacterium | reverse complement strand
ATCGAGGAAGCGACCGGTCTTACAAAGGGTTCTCTCTACGGAAATTTCGCTGACAAGGAGGAAATAGCTCTCGCGGCCTTTCAATTTGCCATGAATAAAACAAAGAAAGCCATGGCGGGAATGATCCAGGGAAAGACGTCTGCGAAAGCACGACTGCTGGCCGTACTCCGGTTTTATGCGACCTACGTATTCAATTCGCCCATTCCTGGCGGGTGCCCTTTACTTAATAATGCCGTTGAGGCGGATGATCATCATCAGTCCTTGCGCGATCACGTAGCTAATGAAATTAAAAACGTTGTAGCTTTTATAGCCCGGCTTCTGGACGAAGGGAAGAAGTCCGGTGAATTTGATACCACCGTCAACAGCGGCGAACTGGCTATGCTGTTCTTCACATCGGTCGAAGGTGCAATCATGGTAAGCCGGGTATCGGGCTCTGATCGAGCCATGAAGATCGTAATCAAAAATTGTAAAAATACACTTGATCAAATATCAATCACATGAAACCACGCAAAGTCGTAGTAACGGGACTCGGTGCGATAACGCCACTTGGTAATACAGTCGATGAATTCTGGAACAACCTCATTGAAGGGAAAAGTGGTGCCGCACCGATCACACGATTTGATGCGACCAAATTCAAAACAAAGTTTGCGTGTGAGATCAAGGGCTATGATCCACTCAACTATTTCGAAAAACAAGAAGTAAGGAAGATCGACCCGTTTACCCAATACGCTCTTGTGTCTACCGCCGAAGCGTTAAAAGATTCCGGTCTTAATCTGGACACCATCGATAAGACACGCGTTGGTGTAATCTGGGGATCTGGTAACGGCGGATTCCAGACTTTCCAACAGGAAATAATGGCATTCGCTCTTGGTGACGGGACGCCGCGTATCAATCCGTTCTTTATCCCTAAGGTGATCGTTGATATTGCCTCAGGATGGATATCGATCAAATATGGATTTATGGGGCCAAACTTCACAACGGTATCCGCATGCGCAACTTCAACAACAGCACTTATCGATGCAATGAATTACATCCGTTGGGGCAAGGCCGATATTATTGTTACGGGCGGCTCTGAAGCTGCTATTAACGAGGCAGGCATCGGTGGGTTCAATGCCTTAAAGGCGTTGTCTACCAGGAATGATGATCCCTCAACGGCATCGCGTCCCTTCGATACCGGGCGCGATGGATTTGTTATGGGTGAAGGATCCGGTACGCTTATACTTGAGGACTACGACCACGCGATGAAACGCGGAGCACGCATCTATGCTGAGGTTGCAGGTGGTGGAATGTCTGCAGATGCATACCACCTTACAGCTACCCATCCCGAGGGGGCAGGCGCAAAGCTCGGAATGAAATGGGCTTTGGAAGATGCAGGGCTTTCTCTCGAAGATGTTGATTACCTGAATCCGCATGCCACATCCACGCCGGTAGGAGATGAGAGTGAAATGAAAGCCGTGAAATCTCTGTTTGGAGACCACGTGTCAAAGTTACTCATCAGTGCAACCAAGTCGGCAACGGGACACTTGTTGGGAGGTGCCGGTGCTATTGAAGGCATCATTTCTGTTAAAGCAATCCATGAAGGTGTAGTACCACCTACGATCAACACCAAACAAGTTGATCCTGCAATACCCGAAGGACTAAACATCATTCTTCAAACGAAACTCGAACGCGAAATCAATGTAGCTATGAGCAATACGTTTGGTTTCGGCGGACACAATGCAACTGCAGTATTCAAAAAGATGTAGTAACACATTTACTTTCTTTTTTTTTTATTGATTGATCGTTGAAACATCAACTGACAGAAAATACCACTTTCTCTTTGGGGTGAATTTTATTATTGCATAATTTCACATGACTGCAGTTAACGCGCGCATCTTGTCGCGGTGATGTTGTCGGCGGGATTGATCGTTGTCTGGCAGGTTGTCCCTGGTACCCTCTCGTGGTTGTCTGAAGAATCACTGCTCTACTGTCTGTTTTTAATCTTTTGTTTATGAAAAAAAAGTACCCTCAGGCTGGCGGTGCGTCGGCCAAAATCAGGACGTTATTGCTCCTGATGTGCCTCGTTGCTATTCAGCTCAATGCCCAAATCGAACTCGTCAAGGATGTGTTGCTTACGCCAACGCCTTTGTACGAGCAGTTTTCGCATGTTCATGAAGTTGGCGACGTCGTCTATTTCGTTGCCGAAGACGCGTTGTGGATAAGTGACTTCGAAGGAAATACCACGAATCTCAGGACTTTTGGTTTTGCGAAGGCGTTGATGAACATAGGTGACAGACTTGTCTTTGTTGCCTCTGATGGAGTCACAGGTGCCGAATTATGGACGAGTGACGGCACGTCGGAAGGAACTGTGGTTTTACGCGATATTTCTCCCGGAAATCCGGGATCGGATCCTGAACAACTTACGTTGTGTAACGGGATGATTTTTTTCGTGGCAACAACTCCCACCAATGGAAAAGAAGTCTGGCGAACGGATGGAACTCCTTCGGGAACTGTTATGGTGAAAGATATCATGAAGGGCGTCGGGCATAGCAATGCTTCGTTTCTCACGGCGTTGGGCGACCATGTTTACTTTGCCGCTAATGACGCGAAGCATGGGTACGAATTGTGGCGTTCCGATGGTACTAGTGAAGGCACGGAGCTTGTTATTGATATTCATCCCGGAAAAAGCAGCAGCGCCCCGCAGCACATCACGGCCTCCGGTGGCTACATCTACTTCGCCGCGAGAACTGAAGCAGCAGGTGAAGAATTATGGAAGTCGGATGGAACGGCAGCAGGAACTACTTTGGTAAAAGACGTCAGTCCCGGACCATCCGGAAGTTTTCCAAAGTGGCTTATTGATGCGGATAGCAAGCTTTACTTTGTCGCCAATGACAAAGTTCATGGTATGGAAGTCTGGACTACCGATGGAACGGAAGGGGGTACAATCCTTATCAAAGATTTGAACCCCGGAGTTTATAGTGGGATCCGATGGTTTGAGGCGGTGGCCGGTAACAGCGGTTTTCTGTATTTTATTCAGGGGGGAGAGCTTTATGCGAGCGATGGCACGGCTGAAGGGACGATAGTCATACGAGATCGGGTTGGTGATAGCTACACACCAATTGAAATGTTCGAGTTCGGTGATGCGCTGTATTTTATCGCCAAGTGGAATACCGGCCTTCGGCAAGACGGGACGTTTTCATCGGATCTGTTTCTCACTAAGCTTGACGGTGGCGCTGTAACTAATGTGAAGAAATTCGGCCCGTTCCCGGACTACATTACCTATGAAATTTCGGGAACGTCGGCTTTGTTCTTCATCGCGCCTGAAGCATCCGGTGACAATGTCATCTGGAGGAGTGACGGCACGGACGAAGGTACAAAGCCTTTTGTGAATATAGTAACCTACACCGAAGGCGCAAGCCCGGAAAACTTTGTCAACTTCAACCATAAGGTTTATTTCACAACCAATACAGTTTCGGCATTTAATGGGTTATGGGTAACCGACGGAACAGAATCCGGTACTGAAGAGATAGTCAGTGGTTTTGTCACCGGACTTGTTGCAGGGGACGATCTCATGTTCTTCGAAAAAGATTTTAAATTATGGAAGTCGGATGGAACGAGTGCCGGAACGGAGAAGGTGAGCGATGTTCCCGTTTATATCACCGGGGCTGTCGCAGGCAATGTTGCTTATTTTCCCAGTGGAACTGATTTTGGCGAAGAACTATGGAAGTCTGACGGAACGCTGGAGGGTACCGTGATGGTTAAAGACATCAATCCGGTCGGCAGTAGTATGCCCAGGGAATTCACGGTGCTGAATGGAACAGTTTTCTTCAGTGCGACTACTTCTGAAGGTGAAGAACTTTGGAAAACCGACGGAACAGAAGCCGGCACTGCGCTGGTCAAAGACATAATTCCCGGTGCGATAGGAAGCCATCCACGACATCTCACGGTACTGGATGATCAACTGTTTTTTGTTGCCGATACGCCCGGAGGCAAACAGGCATTGTATCGAAGTGACGGGACGAATACAGGAACCGTTGTCGTAAAAGATTTTCCGACAGAACCGGTTCTTACCATTTCTTCGCTCACAGAAAGTACGGGCCATCTTTACTTTGTGGTTAATCACACGGGGAACAATAAGTCACTATACCAGACTGACGGAACAACTGCAGGCACGAGACTAATCAAGACATTTGCATCGGTGTCTAACCTTACCTTGCTTCCGGAATATCAGGGTAAAACATATTTCCTTATCAGCCCTTCAGATAATTTTTTGGAATCCCTGCTTTGGGTAACTGACGGGACGGACGCCGGGACCATGCATATAGCATCTGTCGGAGAGACCAGTCTGGTTCCGATTGATGGAAAGGTGTTTAATGATATCCTTTATTTCGGAACTGAAACTTATCTTGTTCGAACGGACGGAACGGAGTGTGGAACATTCTACATTCCGAAGTGGGGGCCTTACGATGTTACCTACCCGAGAAATCTGACCATACTCGAAAATAAGCTTCTCTTCGCCGCTTACGCGCCTCCTGTTGGAATAGAATTATTCAGCATGGACGCATCAGCAGCACCAACAAGCGATTGCGAAGAGCTTGCAGGTATGCTCCGGGCGAGCGAAAATTTCAATTCCAATGACGAACCGGATGCTGCTAAAGGAACCTTCGTTGCGTATCCGAATCCGTTTACGAGTGAATTTCAATTAAGCGTTGACAAAGATCAAAGTGATAGCTTTGACGTAGTGATTTATTCATTCGACGGCCAGGTCAAAGCCCGCTATGAAGGGTTGCGTGCTGACCAGAAACATATGCTGGGTGAGAACCTCGGCCGCGGTTTGTATTTCATCAGGATTTCTTCGGAAGGAAAAAGCGAAACACGCCGGCTTGTTAAGCAATGAAATGTGTCACTGAATTTGAATAATATTGAAGGAGTCGAATGGCTCCTTCTTTTCTTGTATGCTGAATCGCCTGCGTTCGTATGATCTCCCGGGAAGATGGAACTGCAATGCTTGAATAAAGATGTGGTAACATGAATTCAGTAGGTCCCGTTCAGCGCAAGGTTGTGCGTCACTTTAAGAATTAGCTCCTTTGTCTTTGGGTGAATGTAGTTATTGATTCCTTCGGATACCTGTAGGTTACGGGGGTTTTTGTGGCGGGTTGTTGTTTGCG
>JAEZDW010000482.1 GCA_023417955.1 Bacteroidota bacterium | reverse complement strand
TGCATCGGACGGATGCAGGGCTTTTCTTTTTTGTCGGGTTTGATTAATGCGATTACTTTGATAACATTGATTTGAAATGTCACTTTATGCGAGTAATTGCCATCATAATCTTGTGTGTGTTGCGTGTCCAGGCTCAGGACTTGCAGCAACTTCATCAGGCGGAAGACTTTACCGCTATGGACATCTTCTCAAACAACATAGAAGGACCAGCGTTTGACAAGGATGGTAATCTTTACGTTGTAAACTTTGAACGCGACGGCACCATTGGCATAGTGCAACCCGATGGCAAGGCGGAGGTGTTTGTTACGCTTCCCCAGGGCAGTACAGCAAACAGCATTCAGTTCAACAAACGCGGCGATATGTTCCTGGCGGATTTTACCGGCCACAATGTTTTGCGTGTTGATATGAAAACAAAAAAGGTGACGGTTTTTGCCCACGATGACCGCTTCAATCAACCTAATGATTTATGCATCGACAGCAAGGATCGCCTTTATGCTTCTGATCCCAACTGGAAGAATGGAACGGGTAACGTCTGGCGAATCGATCCTGACGGGAAAGTTACGCTTCTCGCGTCTGATATGGGTACAGCCAATGGTATTACGCTTAGCCCGGATGAGCGCACACTCTATGTGAATGAAAGCGTCCAACGAAATATCTGGGCGTTTGATGTTGACAAAAAAGGGAATCTTTCAAACAAAAGGCTCTTCGCAACTGTGCCTGATTTTGGTTTCGATGGCATGAAATGCGACAGGGAAGGCAACTTGTATGTTACACGCTACGGTAAAGGGACAATTCTCGTTCTCTCACCCGAAGGCAGAGAAATTCGGGAAATTACCCTTACGGGGAAAAACTGCAGTAACCTCGTCTTTGGGGGTTTGAACGGAAAGATCGTTTACGTTACGCTTCAGGACAGAAAAGGCATGGAGCGGTTTCGAAACGATCTTCCCGGCAAGGGTCACTAGGGTAGTCGTCAGTCGATGCGACGGATATCGGCCTTTCCAATGATCAATCCTTTGTTGAGTTCAGCGTTTCCACCATAGGTCACTTGTGACTCTCCAAAAGCGTTGATCTTTATTTCATCCTGAATGGAAAGCTGCAGTTTGCTTTCACCGAAAATTGTCGCCGAGGCGTAGAAGCTCTTTATTTCGCGTGTGTCGATGCGGTTTTCGCCGTAAAGTTTGTACTTCTGATATTCGGCCTTGCCACCGTCGATATTCAGGGTGTTTTCGCCGTACAGGTGCGTCTTGAGATATGCCGTCTTGATTGATGCGAAATTGATTTCGTTGCGTCCGTAGCCTTTCAAAACAAACTTTTCAGCAACAAGTGGCGATGTGCACGTGAGTTCCTGATCACCACGAATTTCAAGACGGTCAAGTTTTCGGTACGTAACATAAGCAGTCAGGTTCGCGTCTGCATACTTATTGTACTTTTCGTAACGATTTTTCTTAATTAGTTTTTCGGTCACCCGTGAATCATCCAGGTACAAACGAAGGGTCTTGCCCTTTACTTCAATATTGATCTCGTCAGGATTGACGCGGTGATAAACAAGGCGAATTGATTCTTCGTCGCCTTCGGTAAGGATCAGATTGATTCTCGGTGAAACTACGATTCTTGAAAACGATGGGAGGGTCCTGTTGATTTCGGGCGCCTCATCCTGCGCGCCTGCAACTCCGGCCTGGAGTAGAATGGCGAATATTACCAGTTTTTTAATCATGGGTGATTTTGTTTCTTTTAGTCAGGACAATTCATAATGACGTTACCCTCATTAGCAGACAAAAATTATTCGTCTCTAAGGGAATTAACCGGGTCCCCCTGTGCCGCATTTACGGCCCGTGAACTCACCGAAAGGAAGGCGATGACTGCCGTAGTCAGTCCGGTAAGGGGAAATATCCACCAGGGTATCACAATGTGATAAGCAAACTGATGCAGCCAGAGCGTCATCAGGAAGCCAGCCACGGGCCATGCGACCAGGTTTGCTGCAAGTACCAGCCTGAGAAAATCCTTATTGAGCAGGAACACGATTCTTTCAACGCTTGCCCCCAGTACCTTACGTATTCCGATCTCTTTGGTTCGCTGCTCTGCCGTGAAAGTGGCCAATCCAAAAAGACCAAGACACGCGATCAGGATTGCAAGTATCGTGAAAATGAGGAAAAGAACCGCGATCTTCTTTTCGGTTGCCATCTTGGCTTCGAAGTTCTGCTCGAGGAATGAGTACTCAAAAGGAGCATCGGGCGCGAACTTCGTCCACAACTCGTGAATATGACGCAAGGCTTCAGGTTCCTGGCCAGCCTTGACGCGTACGGCCATTTCCCAGTTCGGTTCCTTACCCAATACAACGGCAACGGGCTGAATGGAATCCCGCAATGACTGGAAATTGAAATTCCTGATAATGCCAATGACTTCTCGAATGGTTCCTTCCGGAGCACCATACTCCGTGTATATCCGCTGCTCGCCGACATGGTTGATGCCCATTTCTGCTGCCGCCTCTTCATTGAGGATGACCGCAAGTGAGTCTTCCGGGTATTCGCGCGAAAAGAACCTGCCCTTTACCATTTCGTACCCCATTGTCTGAAGGTGCTCATGGTCGACTTCGTACACATTAAGCAGAAAATCCTTTCTCGTATTCTCCGGACGGAACACATACTGCCAGTTGACATTTGGAGGCAGTCGGTTCGAATAACTCGCGGCCACAATAGATTCACTGGCCAGTACACTCTCCTTAAACTCTTTCCCGTTAGACCTGAGGTTTGCCGTATGAATGAGGTTGACCAGGTGGTTCTTATCAAAGCCGAGTTCGACATCCTGCACGTAGCGCAGCTGCAAATACACAGTCATTGTGGCGATAATCAGTCCGCACGAGATAATAA
The DNA here is from genome assembly GCA_023417955.1 of Bacteroidota bacterium. Classification (GTDB taxonomy): domain Bacteria; phylum Bacteroidota; class Bacteroidia; order Cytophagales; family Cyclobacteriaceae; genus Ohtaekwangia. The sequence goes on along the minus strand of JAEZDW010000482.1, from coordinate 300 downwards.
ACTGGAACACCACGAGCACATTCCGGATGCTGTAGCCTCTGAGCTTGCGTCGTATCCGTCCTTTGAGGACTTCGATGGTAGAGAATCGCGTAAGATAAAGTGCGGGGTAACTACCTGATAAGACTGCTGCCGTGATAACGAACACCATAATGGCAACGATCAAACGAATCGACAGGAATGAGCCGACACTAAGGTCTTTACCCGTGAAATAATTAAACGGACCGAGGGCAGCAGCAACGATGAACAGTGCGATCAGGACTGCAGCGGCGAGGTAGAAGAACGACTCCAGCAGAAATTGAA
>JAEZDW010000334.1 GCA_023417955.1 Bacteroidota bacterium | reverse complement strand
CCAAGTACATTTTCGTCACAGGCGGGGTAACCTCCTCCCTCGGCAAGGGTATCATCGCAGCATCTCTTGCTAAACTGCTGCAAGCCAGAGGTTTCAAGGTTACCATCCAGAAATTCGACCCTTACATCAACATCGACCCCGGAACGCTCAACCCGTACGAGCACGGTGAATGCTACGTCACAGAGGACGGAGCTGAAACCGACCTCGACCTCGGCCACTACGAGCGTTTCCTGAACGTTCGCACCTCCCAGGCGAACAATGTAACGACCGGCCGCATCTACCACAATGTCATAACAAAGGAAAGAAAAGGCGAATATCTCGGAAAAACCGTCCAGGTGATCCCGCATATTACGGACGAGATCAAACGCAACATATTCCTGCTCGGTGAAAGCGGCGAGTACGATTTCATTATAACAGAGATCGGCGGATGCGTTGGTGATATTGAGTCACTCCCTTTTATCGAAGCTGTGCGCCAGGTAAAATGGGACCTCGGTCCAAACAACTGCATCGTCATCCACCTGACCCTCGTTCCTTATCTGAACGCGGCCAAAGAGCTTAAGACAAAACCGACACAACATTCCGTGAAGGACTTACTCGAAGCTGGTATTCAACCTGATATACTGGTTTGCCGCACGGAAAAACCGATTCCGCTCGACATCCGGAAAAAACTGGCGTTGTTCTGCAATGTACATCTCAACTCCGTCATCGAGGCCATGGATGCGGAAACCATCTATGATGTGCCGATCCACATGCGCAAGGAGAAACTTGATGAGCGTGTACTCGCGAAACTGAAGGTATCATCAAAAGAAGAACCTGATCTTGAGCAGTGGAAGACCTTCCTCGGCAGACTTAAAAACCCGATCAACGAAGTCACGATCGGTATTGTTGGAAAGTACGTATCCCTCCCCGATGCCTATAAATCTATTGCTGAGGCGTTTGTACACGCCGGTGCTCAAAATGATTGCAAGGTGTCCATCAAATGGATTTCGTCGGAAGACATCACCAAGGACTCTGTTACTCAAACCCTTGAGGGGCTTGACGGCGTTTTGGTTGCTCCCGGATTTGGGGAACGCGGGCTTGAAGGAAAAATCGAAGCCATCCGGCATGTACGCGAAAATCGGATTCCGTTCTTCGGTATCTGCCTGGGCATGCAGTGTTGTGTCGTTGAGTTTGCGCGGCACGTCCTCGGTCTGGCGGGTGCGAGCTCCACAGAACTCGATCCCAAAACGAAGCACCCCGTCATTGATATGATGGAGGAACAAAAAAAGATAACGATAAAAGGCGGCACCATGCGTCTTGGAGCATATACCTGCAAACTGAAAAAAGGATCGAAGTCAGCGCAGGCGTATGGTGAGTCCGTTATACAGGAACGCCATCGCCACCGTTACGAGTTCAATAATAAATACCTCGATCAGATGGAGGAAGCAGGGCTCAAGGCGGTTGGTATAAACCCGGAGTCAAACCTCGTGGAAGTCGTGGAATTAAAAGACCACCCCTGGTTTGTCGGCGTGCAGTACCATCCGGAACTGATGAGCACGGTGCTCAATCCACATCCTCTCTTCGTCAAATTCGTTCAGGCGGCGCTGGAGTACAAGCGGGTAAAGCAATAAGTAAACAAGGAATTTTTAAACGATAATAATGGACAGGAATTCGGCGATAGGCCTTACGTTGATAGCAGCATTGTTACTGGTGTATTTCACCTGGTTTTCTCCCAGGCCGGAGCCACCAACTCCTCAGCAGGATGTACCACAGACTTCCGGAAACACTGTTCCGGATTCGACCACCGCGGAAGTTCCGCTGCCTGACAGTGTGCTGGCAAGTGCGTATGGAGACCTTTCTGCTGCCATGCAGGGTGAAGAGTCTGCGCTTGATATCGAGACCAACGACCTCAGGATAAGTTTCTCATCAAAGGGTGGTATTATCAAGTCACTGGAATTGAAAGATTATCAGACATACGACAAGAAGCCCCTGTACCTTATCAGCCCCGCCAACACCTCGTTCTCGCTGAAAGGAAAATACAACGGCAGGGATATTGATCTATATCGACTCTATTATAAGGGACAACAAACAAAGAACGGTGACACGACTGTCGTAACGTTCACGGCAGCGCTACCCGGCGGATCTGAGTTGACGCAGACCTATTACATTCCGCAGGAAGGTTTCCAGATTCGTTATGCATGGGGCGGAAACGGTGCAGCCCGACTGCTGGGCGACACACCACTGGCGCTGGAGTGGCAGAACATCATTCGTCTCATGGAAAAAGACCTTGAAGACACCAGAAACCATACAACAATCAATTACTACACCGCCGACGACGAGTTCGACAATCTGACAGAGGCAAGTTCAGATACCGAAACCGAAACCCTGGATTCAAAAGTCAGTTGGGTTGCCGTTAAACAGAAGTTTTTCCTAACCGCGTTGATCGCACCAAATGGTCTTCCGGGCGGAGAAGTGTCAACGTCAGTTGCATCCAACGATCCGACGTACGTAAAAACGGCGTCGATCAAATTGCAGGTCCCTACACGTGTAATGAGCGAAGGACCGGCGGACTTCCTTTTCTACCTCGGTCCCAACGATTATCAGGTCATCGGCAAGGTGCCCGCCGAGAAGTTCGCAAAGAACGTGTACCTGGGTTGGCCACCGGTTTACTGGATCAACAAGTTTGTCATCTTCCCCGTTTTCCATTTCCTGACACAGATATTCAGCAATTACGGTGTGATTATCATCATCCTGGTAATCCTCCTCAAACTCGTGCTGTTCCCGCTTTCATACAGGTCGTATCTGAGTATGGCCAAGATGAAAGTGTTGAAACCCGAACTTGATGAGATCAAGGAACGCGTTGGTGAGGACATGACCAAAGTGCAGCAGGAACAGATGAAGCTCTACCAGCAGGTTGGTGTCAACCCGATAAGTGGTTGTATTCCGGTGTTGCTGCAGATGCCGATTCTGTTCGCGATGTTCTACCTCTTCCCGGCGAGTATTGAACTGCGTCAGCAACCATTCTTGTGGGCTGAAGATTTATCGACTTACGATTCACTGATCAATTTTTCGTTTAGCATTCCGTTCATGGGCAGCCACATCAGTCTTTTTACGCTGCTCATGACGTTGTCGACATTGATTTACACGTGGCAGAACAACCAGATTTCTTCGGTTCAGGGACCCATGAAGTCGATGTCGTATATCATGCCCGTTATTTTCTTCTTCGTACTGAACAAGTTTTCCGCAGGTCTTACCTTCTATTACCTGATTTCAAACCTTGTGACGTTCAGCCAGCAGGCGATCATCAAACGTTTCGTTGACGAGAACAAGATCAAGGCGATCATGGAGGAAAACAAGCGCAAGAATGCTGCCGGTGCCGGGAAGAAATCCAAATTCATGGCGCGTCTTGAAGAAGCGATGAAAGCCAGCGAAGAAGCGAAGCGCAAGGCTGAAGAAGAGCGCCGGAAGCGGAAGGATAAAGGGAAGTAGTAGTAAAAAGCCTGGCGAAGGAGTTTGCTCAAGGGCTGGGAACTTCGAGCCCCCGGCTGCAAGCTTGTGGGTTGCAAATTTGAATGTCTGCGATTCTGAATGCGGTGCCTTTTTCACCGCCAAAGCCGCTAAGACGCAAAGGACCCAGGAAAGACTTCCTTCATCGCGTCAGCGATGGATAGCGCATTTCACCCAGTTGTCGGGCCAGAGGCCAGCTGCTATTCTGTCCACATTTTATCCCCAAACCGCCTCTCCGCCACCCTGCTTCACAGGCAGCAACTCACATTGGCCGGCAGCAACGGCTGCAATACGCGTTTTTGAGCCAATTTCGTGTTAACCGATTGTGGATAATATGTTCCACGATGTTCACGGCAGGTAAAGTTTTCATCTATATTTGTGACCCGCGCTTGCGGTTTTTTTATTTTTTAATCTTCAGAAAGAAGGAATGGGAAAAATTATTGCGATCGCCAATCAAAAAGGCGGAGTAGGTAAGACAACATCGGCTATCAATCTCGCTGCAAGTCTCGCGGTTCTTGAGAAACGTACCCTGCTCGTGGATGCGGATCCACAGGCTAACTCTACGTCCGGCCTTGGCATCAACCCCAAGGACGTTGAACAAGGGATTTACGAATGCATGGTCGACGGCATTCACCCCAAAGACGCGCGCGTCAGTAACGAACTCAAGTATCTCGACATACTTCCCTCCCACATCGACCTCGTCGGTGCCGAAGTTGAAATGGTGAGCATCGAACGACGGGAAGAAAAGATGCGCGAAGCACTTGCACTCATTAAAGATGATTACGACTACATCATTATCGACTGCTCGCCATCCCTCGGTCTGATCACGATTAACGCCCTCACTGCGGCAGATTCCGTGATCATCCCCGTACAATGCGAATACTTCGCGCTCGAAGGTCTTGGCAAACTCCTGAACACAATTAAGATAATTCAGACGCGGCTTAACCCCCGTCTTGAAATAGAAGGCATACTCCTGACGTTGTATGATTCAAGAACGAGTCTCGGAAACCAGGTAGTTGAAGAAGTGCGTACCCATTTTTCAAAGATGACGTTTAAGACAATCATCCCGAGAAATGTGAAACTCAGTGAATCACCCAGCTTTGGATTGCCGGTGATCGTCCACGACGCAGAAAGCAAGGGAGCCATCAGCTACCTCAATCTCGCGCGGGAGATCCTCGACAAAAACAGCCTGCCGAAAGATTGAACACCCGATCATATGTTAACCGGCCACTACGAAAAAGATTGAGCAATGAGCAAAAAGAAAGCATTAGGAAGAGGATTGAGCGCGTTGTTGAGCGACAACACCGCTGATGATAAGCTTGAAGTCGACCTCCCCGTCGGCGTGACCACATCCGGTGAAAGCACCTCGCGCACGCCGGTAAGCGGAATGACAGAAATCCCCATCGATCATATCGAGGTAAACCCTTTTCAGCCACGTACGCATTTTGACCAGGAGTCACTGCTCGAACTTGCCGAGTCAATTTCAGTACACGGCATCATCCAGCCGATAACGGTCCGCAAACTTGCACAAAACCAGTATCAACTCATTTCCGGCGAACGCAGGTTCCAGGCATCACGCCTTGCAGGACTTAAATCTATCCCTGCCTACATTCGTTCTGCAGACGATCAGCAGATGCTGGAGATGGCCCTCATCGAAAACATTCAGCGTGAAAACCTGAACGCCATAGAAATTGCGCTCAGCTACCAGCGACTGATTTCGGAAATCGGCCTCAAGCAGGAAGAACTTGGCGAACGCGTCGGAAAAAACAGGACTACGGTAACGAACTACCTGCGACTGCTAAAGCTCCCGCCTGACATCCAGATAGCGGTACGCGACAACAAACTCTCTATGGGCCATGCGCGTGCCATCATCAGCGTCGAAAACCCGGACCATCAACTTTTTATCTTCAAGAAAGCGCTGGAAGATGAACTTTCTGTAAGGAAGGTTGAGGAACTTGTAAGAGAAGTCACGGAAAAGACGCCGTCTAAATCAGAGGATAAGCCGGCTACACAGCAGGCGTCTCGCGAAATCAGTCAACTGCAATCGCGGCTCTCATCGCACTTTGGCACCCGTGTTGTTGTAAAAAGTGACGGCAAAAAAGGCGAGATCAAGATTCCGTTCCTTTCTGTTGAGGACCTGAACCGGATCCTGGACATCCTTAAGATCACCAACGGTTAGCACGTGTATTAACCGGTTTGTGTTACTTTTGCCGCAGCAACGACATGAACCGACTGTTAACACTCATTTTTTGCGTCATCGCGACCACCGCCGTGCGTGGGCAGGAAGACGTGCCCGTGGTTGACAGTCTGATCGTCGTTGAGTCTGCTGCCGATACGATTCTGATCGAGAGTTACGCGAAACACTATGACCCGCGCAAAGCCCTGTTGTATGCAGCTGTACTTCCCGGACTCGGTCAGGTGTATAATAAAAAGTACTGGAAGCTGCCTCTGGTTTATGGAGGAATGGCTGCTACCGGATACGCAATAAACTTCTACAACAAGCTTTATTCAGAATACCGCGGATATGTTTTCCTCGGTCTTGAGGCCGGTCTTGGTGAAACAGAATTCCCGCCCCCTGATCTTCAGGCACGGGGCATGCAGGCTAGTGTCCAGCAGTATCGCCGCGCTGTCGACAAGGCGCGACGCGAACGCGACTACATGATCATCATCATGGGCGTAGTTTACATTCTCCAGATTGTTGACGCTCACGTCGACGCACATTTGAAAGAGTTCGATCTCAATCCGCGACTCCAGGTACGGTTTGAACCACGCCTCGAACAGGATGCCATGCTGGGGCGCCAGACCGGGGCGGCGCTTGTTTTCAGATTCTAAGCAAGCGCACGTTGAAAGCTCACGGACAGGAATTGTGACCGCGATACAACGAAGGAATGCACATTTCAAACATGCGAACACATCGCGCGATATCATCACCTGCATTTAGCCCGCCTTGGCGGGTGTCCCAGACCCAGCCGTGGGGCTCGTCCCACGGTAAATAAACACGCGTCACACCCCGAGCCCTGCAGGGGCGTCACAACGCGCGTTGAAGAATGACGAAACATTTTTTACATCGGTCGCGAATGAGACGTCGTGAAACACAATACGCCGCACCAATCGGAGCACACCCCTTCCAATTTTATGAACACATCGCGCGATATAATCACCTGCATTAGCCCGCCCTTGGCGGGCGTCACAGACCCAGCCGTGGGGCTTGTCCCACGGTAAAAAGAACGCACATACCCGAGCCCTGCAGGGGCGTCACAACGCGCATTGAAGGATGACGAAACATTTTTTACATCGGTCGCGAATGAGGCGCAGTGAAACAAATACGCCGCACCAATCGGAACACACCCATTCCAAATTGCCAACACATCGCGCGATATCATCACCTGCATTAGCCCGCCCTTGGCGGGCGT
>JAEZDW010000329.1 GCA_023417955.1 Bacteroidota bacterium | reverse complement strand
AAGAGATTCCTCCCGAACCACTTGTCGACTATTCTACAATACAGACGAATGAGCGATCGAATGTGTTTGACACCGTACGAATACAACTGGTGCCATACCACCGGGTGAGAGTAAACAATCGTTATCGTGCTGCGATCAAAATATTCGGTGCACAGTCCTATTAGTTCAGAAGGGAAAAATTCCTGCACGTGCATCGCATCCTCAGGCAGCTCTTGCGTGCGCACCGGCGTTGTTACAATGGCGCGTCCACCTGTTCTTAACAGCCGCCTTATTTCCCATAACATTTGGTCAGGATGCTGAAGGTGTTCGATTACGTCAGCAAGAATGATAAAATCGAAAGAATTGTCATCGTATGGCAACGAATATCCGCCAACTACTTCAAACGTGCCTTTCAGATTGTGCTTTGAAAACATTTCGCGACAGAAACGGATGCCATCAGCAGAAGGCTCTGTCCCGTGCAGTTCACATTGAAATCGTTTATACGTAAGGCCGCTGAGGGCGCCGTCGCCACAACCGATTTCGAGCACCCTCGATGATTGTGAGGCCCCCGCCGTGTCGAGTAGTTCAATTACGAGATCGTAGCGGCCGCGAAGAAAACTGTCAACGCGAAAAACACTTCCGAAGTAATTCTCCCAATGATACGCTCCCCGCTTTCGATATTTTTCAAATTCAATTTCATTTGGTGTGGTTGCCACCATAGGTCTGGGTTTGGTTTGGTATTGCTTTGGTGCTGGATCTAACTCCAATCTACAAGTTCGCGATAAACCCGATCAATTGGAAGTCCTACCACATTATAAAATGAACCTGAGATCATCGAAATACCGATATGGCCAATCCAGTCCTGAATCCCATATGCCCCAGCCTTGTCAAATGGTTTACAGATTTCAATATAATAGTCGATCTCTGCTTCGGTAAGAGTGTGAAAGGTGACGCTGGTCTCTTCAGAAAACGATTTTTCGACCTTCTTGTCGATCATTGATACGCCGGTTATGACGACGTGCGTATGTCCCGAAAGTTGCTGAAGCATCCCTTTTGCCTCTGCCGCCGTATCAGCCTTATTCAACACTTCATTGCCGATCACCACAGTTGTATCTGCGGTTATGATGATTTCATCACCAACAACAGGCATGAACGATGCCGCCTTCTTACGCGCAAGGTAGAGCGCCACATCGCGCACCGGAAGATCTGCCGGGAATGACTCATCAACATGTGAAGCACGCACGGTAAATTGAAATCCCGCCTGACGCATTAATTCCTGCCGCCGCGGTGACGCAGATGCCAAAACAATCGGACGCCTCTGGTTGCTAAAAGGGTGCATAAGGAGATGGGTTGAACTCGTCTTCGCGGATCGATCCAAAAAGGAATCCGCAGACGACTTTTGGATAAAAGTATGTCGACTTCTGCGGCATTGTGTAACCGCTGTGACAAACGCGCTTCACTTCCTCGATACTTACCGCGTTCGTGATTATTGCCATCTGCGCCGTTCCGTTGCTCACTTTCCGCAGACAGTCAGGGAAACTGCGATCAAATGAAATATGCGGACTTCTTCGTTGCTCTTTCCCGGGGATACCAAGAACTTCCTGCAAAACAAAATAATGCATTACCGTCAGATCAAGTGAGCGTACCTCGTCGGGAAATGGCCACTTTATGCGTTCAGGACTTTCGGGCTTCAGACGAATCTTGAATGCGTTATTCCTTATGACAACCCCGAACGCCCATTGTTTCCCACTTATGATTTCCGGCAAAGCGTCTGGATCATCAACCGGCTTGATGATAAAGTCCCGCGCGAGTTTGTCGATCACAGCGGCCTCATCAAATGATTCCAGACCAGCCACCAGCCTGTGCGTTGGCATAATGCGAAGGTCACCGGCTTCGGTGTTGGTCAGGTACATCAGGTGAAAGTTGTACCCTTCGTCGCCGGTATGGTTCGGATTCCTGCGCTTTTGTTCGTGCTGGTGCGCCAATGCACCCTCGTAGCGGTGATGGCCATCCGCCAGGATTATCTTCCGTGGCTTGATGGTTGCAATAAACTTACTAATGACGCCGGCGTCGTGTATGACCCCGAGCACGTCGCGCACACCCTGGTAATCTTCTGTCTCGAGCACCGGATTGAGGATTACCTCATCCATATATTTCTCGAGTTCAAACTTGTCGTCGGTGTACAGTCCGTGCGTCGGACTCGAATTGAGTTCCGTCTTTTCAAGCATTTCGATCCGATCATTCACGGAATTCGGTATGGTATTCTCATGCCGAAGTATCACCTCTTCATGCCACGCGTGGAGTCGGATATTGCAGATAAATCCTTTTCGGCAAAGCTCTTCGATCGATCCAGGGAGTGTAAAGTATTGATAGTACACATAAATCGCAGGCAGCCGATCCTGAACGATAATGCCTTCTTTTTTCCATGCTTCAAGGAGAAGTCCCGCGCGGTCAGCCGGAAAGGGCGGCTGGGGCAGATTGATGTGAATACTGTTATATGGATTCTGATACAGATTCTGCCTTTGCTTCTCAGACACCACGTCGAACAAAGGCGATGTGAGATCGTCAATTTGCTCAGCGAGGGTTCGGTTATACCGCCATGCGTGAAGCGGTCTGATTTCTGCCATTTTTGACTATTTCAGGGACAATGATAAAAACGCACAGGGCTGAAAACAAGAAAGCCAGGTGTTTCTCCTGGCTTTCTTAAAATGCTTTTGCGATTATTCTGCGCTGTCGGACTCAATGGGTTCTCCAAGCGGAGGAAGGCTTGATCCGGACGAAGGTGCCTGTTCAACGGCATTCTTGAAGATTTCATCGCCCGAAGTTACGGTGTTCGTGTGCATCGCGCTGGTGGCAAGCGTAAGAACAACCAAAGCCACTATGAAACCCCAGGTAAGCTTCTCAAGCAAGTCGCCAGTCTTCTTTACACCGATGATGTTGCTCGCCGCAGACCCGCCAAATTGGCTTGACAGACCACCGCCTTTGGAGTTCTGAGCCAGAACTACCAATATCAGCAGAATGCTTATCAAAATAATCAGCCCTATAATTAATGCGTACATACTACTTTTTCAGTTCTTCGATTTGGGACGCAAAGTAAGCCTTTTTTTGCGGAAACTTCCAAATCAGTTTCTTCAATACTTCGATAGCTTTCTCCTTTTTTCCCTGCTTCACGAGAATCTCAACGAGTGTCTCGGAAATGATGGCATCACCGAAGTCACCGGTTTTTATTGACGACAGGTCCTCCGGAGCCGACTGTTTGTCTTTTGCACCCGAAATGGAGGGCTGGACCCGCATAAATTGATCGATGATCTTTATTTGCTCTTTCTGCTTTTCGCTTTCCGGTGTTATTTCCTGTTTGGACGTGACGATTTGGTCAATCAGCACGTCAGTTGAATCCTTTCGCTTGCGGCGGCTGCGCAGCCCGGTTGCCTGTTGAACCTCGTCTGTTGCACCTGTACCGGCAACACTCTTGGCTAATTCAATTATCCTTTCCTTACGGGACTTTCGTGACTCTTTTTCAGGTTTCGAAGATTCCTCCACGGGTTCATTGGTATTGTTTGATTCTGCCTGAAAGGAAGTCATCGATCCGTCTACGAACAATAATTCAAAATTCTGTTTCAGCTTGTGAAGTTTTTCCAAATCAAGAATTACGGTTTGTGCAATGTCACTGGCGGGTTGTTCGATAACCACCGGTTCTTCACTCTTCCTAACGTTAACGAAAGTTCTGATTGCCGATTCGTTACCTGCTTCCATGATGTCTTTCAATACACCACGATCCGCAGCATAAACCGCAGCCATCTGGAGCTCGCGTTGTGAATTCGCAAATCCATGATCTTTACTTACACGTGCCGACAACGCATGAAGGATCTGACTAAAAGGAAAACTTTCTTTCAGGGTTAGAACAT
>JAEZDW010000302.1 GCA_023417955.1 Bacteroidota bacterium | reverse complement strand
CGGTTACCGGATTCGTGCGTATCAGGGATAACAGGGTTTCGCGTGATGGTGAGCTGTTGACGCAACCAGATGCTGAAGGCGAACCCGGCAATTTTTTGCAAGGTGTTTATGAAAGCGCAGGCATTGATTACCCGCGGTTTTATAAGATGGACAAATTATCGGGCGCAGGATTCCTTGCAGCAGAGATTTTGATAAATAAGTATCCGATAGACAAAATTCAGCCAGGTTCAAAGGGCATCATTCTCACCAACGCAAATGCAAGTCTGGATACGGACAAACGCTATCTGGAAGCGATAAAAAGTGCGCCAAGTCCGGCGATATTTGTGTACACGCTTCCCAATATCGTGGCCGGCGAAATCTGTATCCGCCACGGAATCAAAGGCGAAAACGCGTTCTTTGTAACAGATGAATTTGATCCCGGACTGCTCGTTCCATACGTTGAGGAGGCATTTAAGGCGTCCGAAATGAGCGCCTGTCTTGCCGGCTGGGTTGACGTTATGGAGCATCACCACGACGTTTTGTTATATTTGGTTGAAAGAGAACCGCGGGGGATGGCTTTACCACATACGATAGAACAAGTTAGTAAATTATATAGTCAGGTATTATGGTACAGTTGATAGCAGATTTGAAGCGACAGATAATTGAGGCGTTAAATTTAAAACACCTTAGGCCCGAAGACATTGGCGATGACCAGCCGCTGTTTGTTGAAGGCCTTGGGTTGGATTCCATTGATGCCCTGGAACTGATCGTGTTACTCCAGCAGAAGTATCAGGTCAAAATCGAAAATCCTCAGGAGGGACCGAAGATTTTCCGGTCCGTGAAAACAATTGCCGAATACATTACAGCCCATAAACCAGCTTAACCGTCGTGAAATCTTCAGTCCATGTTGCCGGCGCAGGAGTAATTTCGGCCATTGGTAATACATGGTCGGAGAACTTTTTTGCCTTGCAGAATGGCATGAGCGGGATTGCCGAAATGATGGTGCTCGACTCGGTGCACGCTGCGAGACTGCCCGTTGGGGAGGTTAAACTGACTAATGACGAACTCGCTTATCGAACCGGCGCCTCCCGTTACCTTACGCGCACCGCGCTGCTGGGAATTCATGCAGCAAAGGAGGCCTATCTCGATTGTGGAATCAGGAACATGGATTTCTGGCGCGTTGGATTGATTTCCGGTACCACCGTAGGCGGGATGGATCGCAGCGAAAAGTTTTTTCCTGCATTTATTGAAGACACGAACAAAGGCCGGCTTCGCGATATTGTTCGCCACGAATGCGGAAGGACAACTGAAGCAATAACGGATGCGTTGGATATCCGCGGGTTTGTAAGCACAATCAATACAGCATGTTCTTCGTCAGTAAACGCCATCATTTACGGAGCGCGGTTGATCATGCAGAATCAGCTGGACATCGTCTTCGCCGGCGGTTCAGATTGCCTGACGCGGTTTACATTAAACGGGTTTAACAGCCTGATGATCCTCGACCAGCAACGTTGTCGCCCCTTTGACGCATCGCGCAACGGATTAAACCTGGGCGAAGGAGCGGGGTTTGTCGTACTGGTTTCGGATCGCGTTATGGAGGAAGAGAACCTGACTCCATTTGCACGCATCGGCGGCTACGGAAATACAAGCGACGCGTTTCATCAAACTGCTTCATCACCGGAAGGACGCGGCTCTTTTTATGCGATGCAACACGCGCTGGAGACGGCTGGCATTAGTCCACAGGAAATCGATTATATCAATTTGCACGGCACAGGAACTGTGAATAATGATGCATCGGAAGGTGCAGCGATTCGTCGTTTATTTGGTGAACGACCTCCTGCATTTAGTTCAACGAAAGCTTTTACAGGTCATTCATTGGGTGCGTGCGGCGGGATTGAAGCGGTGTATTCATTGATGGCGATCAAACATCAGTGCGTGTTCCCTAATCTTGGTTTCGAAGCGCCAATTCCTGAAGTTGAACTTGTTCCTGAAACTGCTTTCGGGAATGCAGATATCGCTCACGTGATGAGCAACTCATTTGGATTCGGGGGCAATTGTTCGTCGATAATATTTTCGAAGGCGCAATAGTATGGCAGTGTATATCAAAGGCATGGGCACAATTTCTCCGCAGCAAAGCTGGAATGACGAAGCATTGCTGCTGCAGGCCTTTGACTATCGCGGTGTGGTTATGCGCGCGGTAGAACCGGAATATGAAAACTGGCTTGATCCGCGCCAGCTCAGGCGAATGAGTAGGGTGATGAAAATGGGCATTATTTCCGGACTGATGGCATTGCGCGATGCGGAGGTCGACGTACCAAATGGAATTATCACAGGTACAGGATACGGCTGCCTTGAAGATACCGGTAGTTTTTTGAAGCGGATGATCGAAAACCGCGAAGACGCGCTTAACCCGACACCGTTTATTCAGTCAACGCACAACACGGTTGGCTCAACGATAGCCATGCTGCTTCAGTGTCAGGGATATAACCAAACATTCACGCACGGCGCCTTCTCCTTCGAACACGCATTACTCGATGCTTTGATGTACCTGGAGGAAACGCCGGCGCATCGTTTGCTTCTTGGCGCATTTGACGAAATCACTGATGTCAGTCATACGATCCTTTCCAGGTTTGACGTATTCCGAAGAAAGCAGGCGAGTACCCTCAATTTGTTCACGCAGCCCAGGCCGGGAACTGTCCACGGAGAGGGCAGTGCATTTTTTGTGCTTACCGGAACACATGACGACAAGTGCATGGCGTCCGTTCAATCCGTCACGACACTCTATAAACCTTCGCCGCAAAAGCTGCGCGATGCTGTTGAAATTTTTATCCGGGAGGCGGGTGTCGCGCCCAATGAGGTTGATCTTGTTTTGCTGGGCAAAAGTGGCGACCGAAAGCAGGATCATGTTCTGGATGATCTGACTAAACAAGTCTTCCCACGCAGCAACATTGGACTATTCAAGCATCTTTGTGGTGAATACCCCGTAGCGTCTTCTTTTGCACTCTGGCTGGCGGCGCGAATTATTTATGAACGCCATATTCCCGAAGTTGTGATCTTCCGTCACGTAAGCCGCCCCATGCGGAACGTGCTGATTCTTAATTCGAATTTCGGAACACATTATTCGTTAATCCTCGTCAAAGCATGTCGCGATACTTTTTGATATCAACCATCTTTCTTGCTTTGATACTTGGCTCGCTGGCGCTGGACGGTACGCTTCAGATACCGTTGGCGTGGTATATCGCGCTGACGTCTATCTATGTTGTTATCGTTGTAGCGGGAGTGATGATTCCGTCGCTTTCCCTCTTCGTCCACGTGCGTACGCGTGGCAATGGTCGCGGAATCGCACTTACGTTTGATGATGGACCGCTCCCCGGCATGACGAACCAGGTTCTCGACATCCTTGGGAGGTATAATATCCCCGGTGCATTCTTTTGTATTGGCAACCGTGTTGATGCGAATCCTGATCTGGTTCGACAAATTGATCAATCCGGTCATATAATTGGCAATCACACATACTGGCACGGAAAACTGTTTGATCTCAAAAGTGCGCCGATGGTAACGCGTGAATTATATGATACCGACTTAGCCATACACCGCGTAATCGGAAAACGACCCCGGCTGTTTCGACCGCCGTACGGAGTTACTAACCCGATGATTGCACGATCACTCCGGAGGCTCAACCATACAGTCGTAGGGTGGAGCATTCGATCATTCGATACGATTATTTCAGACCGCGGCAAACTGTTTTCGCGGGTTACGCGATCTTTGAAGGACGGGGATATTATCCTCTTTCATGACTACAGTCAGGCGATGATTGACATACTGCCTGACGTTATCGAGCATATCCGGAAATCTGGTTTGGAAATTGTGAGGGTTGACAAGTTGTTAAATGAGAAACCGTATGCGTAGCGTGCTGACTTGTTTTGTGTTGTTGATAATTCTTGATGGAAACTTCGTTTCTGCGCAAACCACGTTCCGTCCGGTGAGCGACCTGGATAAATTTCGTCTGGAATTCAAAACAGAGTCATCAAAAATTAACACGATAACGAGTGATTTTCAGCAGGAGAAGCAACTTATCGCGCTTACGGAGACGATACATTCGCAGGGGAAGTTCTGGTTCAGGAGAGAAGACAAGGTCCGCATCAATTATGAAAATCCATTTCTGTATCAGATGGTGATTAATGGTGACCGGATTTCGATTCGCGATAACGAGAAGGTCAATCAGATGAATACCAGGTCCAGCAAACTGTTTCAGCAGGTGAACAGGATCATGCTTGACTGTGTTCGCGGCAGCGTACTCGACAGTCGCGACTTCACTGCTACGGTTTTTGAGAATGCTGAGCAATACAAAATAGTGCTTAGTCCCCAGGGCAAAGCGCTGCGTGATTTCTTTACGACGATCAATCTTTTTATTGATAAGAAAACCTATTCGGTCGCGTCTATTGAAATGAATGAGACCGGTGGTGATAAAACGGTGATGACGTTCACCAACAAAATTCTCAACACGCCAGTCGACGATGCGGTATTTTCTATGTAGCATACTTTTGGCAACGACGGCGTGCGCATCCGATTACGCCGGCATGCGACGTGTTGATCCGCCTTGCGATATCGAAACGATCCGCCCGGCAGTGATGGAAACAGGATTGTTTTCTGCTGCGATTGATGTAATGGGACACCACATGAGTGGACTGCTGTTTGTGAAGCGTTTACCGGATGATGTCCACAGAATTGTATTTACTTCAGAGACCGGCGTTACATTCTTTGATTTTGAATATGGTGCGAATGACAAGTTTGTCGTGCATCGCATCGTTCCACAGATGGACAAAAAAGTGGTGATAAACCTGCTACGAAGCGACCTTGGCTTGTTGGCAGCGAGGCCTTTTCAGACGACAAACCTCGTATTTTTCGTTTTAAAAGATTCCTTACTCGCCGCTGTCGAACAAAATAAAGAAAAGACGTATTTTATTACCGATAAGGATTGTGCTTCTTTGCAACGGTTCGAGGTCGGTTCAGGAAGGAAAAGGAAGGTGACTGTTTCGTTTGACGGAGAAACATCGGCACCGGAAGCGGTTGAAATCAGGCACCATACCTTTGATTTGAGAATACGCCTCAGAAAACTTAAAAGGGAATAATGTTACTGGATAAATTTTATACGCTTCAAAGTGCCACTACACAGGACGGCGCTGTAAAAGCCGCAATCAGTTTTCATCGCAACCACCCGATTTTCGAAGGACACTTCCCCGGACACCCCGTAGTTCCCGGCGTCTGCATGATTCAGATCGTTCGCGAGATAATGGAAAAGGAAACAGTGTCGCGTTTGAAAATAGCGACA
>JAEZDW010000287.1 GCA_023417955.1 Bacteroidota bacterium | reverse complement strand
TCATGGTATTCTCGGTTATGAATTGTTTAGTCGCTTTATTATAAAAGTCGACTATGAGAAGCGCGTCCTTACGTTGTTTTTACCCGAGGGCTTCAAACTCCGGCAGAAATTTCAACGCATACCCATTAAGATCGAGGACACTAAACCGTACACCATGGTTCCGCTGGTTCTGGCGGATGGTACGCGATTCACCGGAAAACTTCTTATGGATTCCGGAGCAAGCCACGCCTTGCTATTGGATCCCGAATCGGATGAAAAGATCCATGTACCTCAAAATACCGTAAGTAGTGCCATTGGCAGGGGACTCGGCGGTGAGATCACAGGGAAGGCGGGCAGAATTGAGTCCCTTTCGCTTGGCTCGTACAAATTGAATGGTGTGATTACGAACTTCCCTGACCCAAACAGTTACAGTGACTCGACACTGTTCAAAGTATTTCGCAACGGTACCCTTGGTGGTGAAATCCTGAGCAGGTTCACAGTCATATTTGATTTCCCCAGCGAAATGGTTTACCTGAAAAAGAATGCAGACTTCAAGAAAGACTTCCACTATAACCTTAGCGGACTGACGGTTAAATCAAAAGGTGCAAGTCTGAACGTGTTCGAAGTAACAGCGGTTCGGGAAGGTTCAGCAGCATCTAAGACCGACGTCCGTGTTGGTGATGAGATCGTTACAATGAACGGGATGCACCTTAATCTGGTGGATTTAAACTACGTTCTTGGAATGCTTAACCGCAAGCCGGGAAAGAAAATCAAAATGGAAATCATTCGTGATGGTGTCAGACTGAAAAAAGAATTCACGCTGTCTGATCAGATCTGACTTTTTGTGCAGACTTTCTGAGCCATCCGGAGTTCTTCCGATAAGCGCGCATCAGCAGGGCCTGAGTTCGCTTCATTCGAAGGGCATTTCGTATAGATCCGGACAAGGAGTCAGCTGAAATGTTTTGTTTGAGAAGATAGTCAAGGATGCCAGAGGTAGGTGCTATTTCGCGATAGTTCGAATTCTTCAAAACAGTTATCGGAATGTCGCGTGTCTTGCGTTCAGCGGTGAGCGCCTGAACGGTTTCCTGCAAACCTGTCCGGCCGAGATTGTCATCTATGAGAATGAAGTTTGGTCTGAAGTGCATTAGCCTTTCGAGTGTCGACTTAATGTCGAAGGCAATTTCGGTTACGATCTTGTGTTTCCGAACTTGCCGTAACTTCTCGACTACCGTACTCATCTCGATAGGATTGTTTCCGACCACTAAAATATTAAGCGGTCTCTGTTTGGAGGAAAATAGCGATTTCATATCCCAACTAATCATTTCAAAATATATTAACGTGCATCGGCGCACAGTGGTAAGCAGGCAGTGCATAAATATTATGCCAGCCGATTCCGGGCGGAAATCTTAACCTGATTAAGAACTTGTAAATGAAGACGGTAGCAATTGTGGGAGGCGGAATTGGAGGACTTCTCACGGCAATCCAGCTTGCAAACGCAGGGATATCCTGCCGTCTTTTCGAAAAGAAGAGGTACCCCTTTCACAGGGTATGTGGGGAATATGTCTCCAATGAGGCCGTTCCATTCCTCGAATCATTGAATCTTTTCCCGCACGAATTCAATCCGAGCCGAATCACGCGTTTCCAACTAAGCTCCGTTTCAGGTAAACAACAAACGCTGCCCCTCGACCCCGGAGGATTCGGAATAAGTCGGTTTTCATTCGACAACTTCCTGTATCAACAAGCGTTGAGGAGTGGCGTCGACGTTTCGGTTGAGGCAACGGTGGAACAAATCGCATTCGAGCGGGATGCTTTTCAGATTCATGTTGACAATTCCGTTCATGAATTTGACGTATTAATCGGAGCATTCGGCAAACGTTCCAATATCGATATCAGGATGAACCGGGAGTTCATTAAAAAACGGTCGCCGTACGTCGGAATAAAATATCATATCCGTGGTGACCATTCCGCTGATCTGATTTCGCTGCATAACTTCCATGGCGGATACTGCGGAGTAAGTAATATCGAAAAAGGAATAACTAACCTATGCTTCCTCGTTCATCGTGACATTTTGAAACGGTGTGGCAGTATTCCAAAACTTGAATCGGACATACTGTGCAAAAATCCGTTCCTGGCAAAAATCTACCGGGAATCAGAGTTTCTTTTTGAAAAGCCCGAGACCATTAACGAGATATCGTTCGAGAGCAAGTCGCCGGTTGAACGCCATGTATTGATGGTCGGTGATACGGCAGGTATGATCGCACCGTTGTGTGGAAACGGGATGGCGATGGCGATGCGGGCTTCGCGTTTTGCCGCCGAGTTTGTCTCACGCTTCTGCACCGACGCGAATTACTCCCGACATCAACTGGAGCACGATTACACGAAGGCGTGGCGAAATAATTTTCAAAGGCGTTTGTGGGTGGGGCGGCAATTGCAAAAACTTTTCGGTGCCGAAACGGCTTCGGCACTCGCTGTTAACCTTGCAGTTTATGTGCCGGCAGCGGCAGAGGCAATCATCCGGAAGACACATGGCACACCATTCAGGTAAATCGATTTTGTGTCTCCCCTTTTTACCCCTATCTTCCAATCGTTCTTAAACCAACCACGCCATGAAAAACGAAAACAACAGAAGAGATTTCATCAAGTCACTTGGATTGATAACATTCAGTGCAGCTGCGGGGACTGCGTTCCTTTCATCATGTAACAATAAGGGATCCGAAGGCGGCAGCACTGCCGACTCTACTGCGACAACGGCAGCAAATACTGGTGCGCTCTTCTTTAAGATTTCCCTTGCTGAATGGTCTTTGAACAAAGCCCTCTTCGGAGGTCAGTTGACGAATCTAGATTTCCCTGCAAAAGCAAAAAACGATTTTGGAATTTCTGCAGTGGAATATGTGAATCAGTTCTTCAAGGATAAAGCGAACGATCAGGCTTATCTCGCGGAGCTTAAGAAACGCTGCGACGACAATGGGGTAACAAGCGTACTTATCATGTGCGATGGTGAGGGCAATCTCGGCGAACTCAACAAGAATAAACGCGGCGAGGCTGTAGAAAACCACAAGAAGTGGGTTGAAGCAGCGAAGTTTCTCGGTTGTCATTCCATTCGGGTGAATGCCTACGGGGAAGGATCGGCGGAAGAGGTCGCAGCAGCTGCAACGGATGGACTTCGTATGTTATCGGAGTTCGCGAAACCAGTAGGCATCAACGTGATTGTTGAAAATCATGGCAGCTACTCTTCCAATGGCGAATGGCTTGCATCCGTGATCAGCAATACAGGCATGGACAATTGTGGAACGCTGCCTGACTTCGGGAATTTCTGTATAACACGCGGAGAAAATTACGCCTGCGTTGAATCATACGATCGCTACAAGGGTGTGAAGGAAATGATGCCGTTTGCAAAAGGTGTAAGTGCGAAGGCAAACGATTTTGATGAGAATGGCAACTGCGTTGAGACGGACTACACAAAGATGCTGCAGGTTGTAAAAGACGCCGGGTATACTGGTTACGTCGGCATTGAATACGAAGGCAGCAAGCTTTCTGAAGAGGAAGGTATTCGCGCGACGAAAGCACTTCTCGAACGCGCAGGTGCCGCACTTAGCTGATCATTGAAAAACCTGCATCAGGTTCGTATAATCCAAAAAGAAGTAGATAAAGAATGCACTCATGCATGTGGCTGAAATGAAATTGAGCCACATCGCATGTGTGTAGTCTGCCTTCGACGGATCGCGTAATACGCGAACCAGCCAGATTAGAAAGTAAAGAACGATGGGCGCTACAAACAGCGGAAATGCAGCCGCATATGAGTCGGCATAGAATCGTTGAAAGTATAAGATGAAGCCCGCCGTTACGAGTGCGAACAATACACCTGTAAAAATGAAGGTGCCGCGGATCCCAAGCATAATGCTGAATGTCCGGTCACCCCGGGCGCTGTCTTCTTGATGCTGGTAAACTTGCGTCATCGGATAGTTTGCCCAAAGCATTCCGCTTGTTAAAACACCGGCCCATATTACCTCGGGAGTAAACACGGTGTCAAGAGAGTAGTTATTTATTCCCACATAACACATCACAACGGAAAAGAATCCCTGAAAAATTCCTGTGATCAACCAGCCGGTAATGGCATGCCTTTTTATCCTTATGGATGGATGGCTATATGCTTTCGATACCAGGCCATAGATGAAAAGCATCAGCGCGAAGGTTAGGTTGATGAGAAGCAATCCAAGTGCTATGGCAATTACGTCGAATAGCAGCGACAGATAATAGAGTCCTTTCTTCACCGGAGGCGGATTCTTCAGAACACCAATACTGCCTTCGTCTTTGTCAAAGTAACTGTTGTAGCCGTTGCTTGCAGGGTAAAGGAAAAAGTGAATAATCACAAAGGACCAAAGAAGTGAATGCTCTGTGAAATTAGGCGATATCGCCAGGCTGAAAAGGTAGATCGGCAGGAGGAAGTATGAGAAGGGTAGTCTAAGGTGCAGCCAGGATGAAGCAGAAAACATGATGTGTGTCTGATGTTAAGTAAAGCTAGCCATTTTAGGTTTTAAAATGCGTATTTTACCATACCCGAACAGATGAGTTACATTACTTCGATCGGTACAGCCAATCCGGCGAATCGGTTTGAGCAGCAACAGCTGGCAGAGTTTATGGTGCGTGTAATGCATGCTGATTCGAATCAATCCAGGAAAATTCGAACCGTCTTTCGGGCAAGTGGTATTGAAGCCAGACACTCCGTTCTTGAGGACTACGGGCGGAGTAGTAATTACACGATCTATCCTAATAATGGCGACGTGCCTTTTCCCGGTACACAGGAACGAATGAAGCTGTACAGGCAGTACGCGTTGCCGTTAAGCGTCGCCGCTGTTGATGACCTTTGTGTTTCCCGTCCCGACTTTGATGTGAAAGATGTCTCGCATCTCGTTGTGGTTTCATGTACGGGAATGTACGCACCCGGACTTGACATCGACCTCATCAAGCACTTTAAGCTGTCGACTAACACAGAAAGAACCTGCATCAATTTTATGGGATGCTATGCTGCCTTCAACGGACTCAAAGCGGCGGATGCGATCTGTCAGGCGAACGCTCGTGCGAAAGTGTTGGTAATATGCGCCGAATTATGCAGTCTTCATTTTCAGCCGGAGCCCAATGACGACAACATTCTTGCAAACGCGTTGTTTGGAGACGGCGCCGCTGCTATGCTTGTGGAGGCAAATTCAAATTGCAAACGAAAGCTGTCGATAGAAAGATTTCACAGCGATCTTGCCCTCAACGGCGAGCACGACATGGCCTGGTCGATATCAGATTTTGGTTTTGAGATGCGATTGTCGTCGTACGTTCCTGATTTGCTTAAGCGCGAGATCAGCGGGTTCATTGATAACCTGTTGGCGAAACCCGGGATCACACGTGCTGACATTCGTCACTTCGCGTTCCATCCCGGAGGAAAGAAGATTCTGCAAGCTATTGAAAACGAACTGAAATTAGATCCGGATCATATCGGTGTTTCTTATTCCGTACTCCGCCGCTTTGGAAATATGTCCAGCCCAACCGTTGTATTTGTTTTGCGCGACATCTTCGATCAGCTTACGGAGGCTGATAACGGTGCGTGGATTCTCTCCGCGGCCTTCGGTCCCGGACTTGCACTCGAGAGTATGCTACTAAAGGCAATGATCCATGCCTGACTTTACCATTCGATCCGGAGATCGTGAAATGATGGACGACCTGAAGTGCGAGGGCGTCATCGTCGGTCAAACGCTTCGGGAACTCGAATTCATCAACAAGTGGTTGGGTGGTAATGCCGTAACCATCAGCGCGCTTAATGCCCTTGCAAAAAATGTAAGACAGGATATGCCCCTGCGCATTGCCGACCTCGGTTGCGGAAGCGGTGAAATGTTGCGTATCATCTTGGAATGGGCAGCCCGGAATGGTATTGCAGTGACACTCACGGGAATCGACGCCAATCCAAATATCATTGCCTACGCCAGGGAGAATTTGCGCGATCTTCCGTCGATACGTCTGCTCCCATTGGAAATCTTTTCCGCTGAGTTCGATCCCGGAGATTTCGATATTGTCATCGGAACCCTGTTTTTTCATCACTTTACGAAAGCGGAATTGATTACATTCTTCACGCGCCTGCGGGAAAACGGAACGAAATACATAATTATCAACGACATCCATCGCCATTACCTGGCCTACCATTCAATTCGTATCCTTACACGGCTTTTTTCAGCGTCGCCGATGGTAAGAAACGATGCGCCCCTTTCGGTACTCCGGGCATTTTCACGTGCCGAGCTGGAAGAGATACTACTCAAATCAGGATTCAGGATACACCAAATCCGATGGCGGTGGGCTTTTCGATGGGAGGTGATCGCCGGTATCCGCTAGGGGGCTCACTTTTTATGGCACAATTTTTACTACCTTAGTCGAAGCAATATTCAACTATATGCGGATATTTAAAGGACTACTACTCCTGGGAATTTTCGGAATGTTCATAGCGTGTTCATCGAAACCCTATGGATCGAAGGTAAAGGAACCTTTCCGTGGAAATGCTTATGAATCGAATAACCGGTTCTGGCGCGCCACCGGAAAAGGTGAAAGCTCAAAAGACAATATCGCGCGAGGAAAGGCAGATATTGAAGCAAAGGCACAACTCGCGGGACAGGTGAACACCACTATGAAACAGGTAGCCGACCAATACCTGGGTCAAACAGAAAACGAAAAGGCTGCTGACGTTGCGGACAAATTCCAAAGTCTCGTACGTCAGGTGATGAACACCGAGATCAGTGATCTCAGGAAAATCGGAGAGCAAAAATTCTTTAATGAGAAAACACGCGAATACACCGTGTTTATCGCTTACGAAATCAAGAAGAACGCAATGCTGCGGTTTATGAAGAAACAGGCTAAAGTCGATAAGACAATTGATGAACGTCAGCGCGCAGTGATTGAAGAGATAATCGACAGGGAACTGGAGAAAGCTGATCAGGCAGACGTTGATGACTAGACACAGTTGAAGTTTATATAAAGTGTTGGAAACAGTGAAGGCCACCTTTCGGGTGGCCTTCTTATTGGTGTTAATGGTGTGTTTGCGTTAAGACACAAGTTCAACGCTGCGCTTGATGAAGTTCGTGAGATCCGAACCTGTAAGCAGGTTTTGAGAAAGCAGTGCAAGATCGCATGCCTGTTTCGCCAGCTTCACTTTATGGTCTTCGCTTTCAGCCTTAAGAATCTTTTGGATGATTCCGTGGTTTGCATTTACAGCCATGCTGAAGTTATCAGGCATTGCACCCATGAATGCGTAACCACCGCCGCCGGTCTTCGCCATGTCCTTCATCCGACGCATGAATTCGCTCATTGTAATTACAACGGGGAGGTCATCCGGCGAAAGCGATTCGACACTTACCTGGAATGATTTGTTGTTTATCGCCTTTTCGAAAATCGCCTTTACCTGCTCCTCTTCTTCCTTATTGAGTACGCTTTCAATCTTTGTGTCTTTGTCGACGAGTTTGTCAGCAGTCTCGCTGTCAACGCGCTTTAGATGCGTCTTCTCAAGTTTCTGTTCGAGTGTATTGATAAAGTGACTGTCAAGGATTCCGTCGAACAGAAGCACATCGTATCCTTTGGCTTTTGCACCCTGAATGTAGCTGTCCTGTTTGCCAGGGTCGGAGGTATAGACATAAATGACCTGCCCTTCCTTATCTGTTTGAACTGAGGAAACCTTGTCTTTGTATTCAGTGAATGAGAAGTATTGTTTGTCAACGTTCTTAAACAACGCGAAGTCCTTTGCTTTGTCGTAAAACTTTTCGTCGCTGATCATACCATACTTCACGAAAATGTTAATGTCGTCCCATTTCTTTTCGAAATCGGCGCGATCCTTTTTGTAAAGTTCCTGCAGTTTATCAGCCACTTTTTTCGTGATGTGCTGGCTGATCTTTTTCACGTTGGCATCACTTTGCAAATAACTGCGTGATACGTTCAGCGGGATATCCGGTGAGTCCAGAACACCGTGAAGCAGCATCAGGAAATCAGGAACGACGTCTTTTACTTCATCGGTAATGAATACCTGGCGTGAGTACAGCTGAATTTTGTTCTTCTGAAGTTCGAAATCGTTCTTGACTTTGGGGAAGTACAACACACCTGTGAGGTTGAATGGATAGTCTACGTTGAGGTGAATCCAGAAGAGCGGATCTTCAGAGAATGGATACAGCTCCTTATAGAACTTCAGGTAGTCTTCATCTTTCAGCTCCGAAGGCGATTTCGTCCAGATTGGAGCAGGGTTGTTAATTATCCTGTCCATTTTCTCCGTTTTGAATTTCGGTTTGCCTTCTTCGTCTACACCGTCCTCGATGCTTTCATCTGTCGTTCCGAACTTGATTTCAACCGGGAGAAACTTGCAATATTTTTCAAGAATCCCTTTGATACGCCATTCGTCCAGGAATTCTTCGGAATCGTTATTGATATGAAGGATCACATCGGTACCACGATCTGCGCGGGAGGCGGGACTTAAAATAAATTCCGTTGAGCCATCACATTCCCACCGGGCGGCCTCATTTTCAGCGGCTTTAAATGACCGCGATATGATTTCGACCTTGTCGGAAACCATGAAAGCGGAATAAAAGCCCAGACCGAACTTTCCGATGATATCTTTTGCGTCGCCTTTGTCCTTAAACTTCTCAACGAACTCTGCAGCACCCGAGAAGGCAATCTGGTTGATGTATTTCTTGATTTCGTCGGCCGTCATACCCAGACCGCGATCGCTGACGGTAATGGTCTTCTTGTCTTTATCGAAGCTTACTTCGATCTGAAGATCACCTAATTCGCCATCGAACTCGCCGAGTGCGGCAAGCTTCTTAAGCTTCTGAGTCGCATCCACTGCGTTGGAAACTAGTTCGCGAAGGAAAATTTCATGATCAGAATAGAGGAATTTCTTAATGATCGGGAAGATATTCTCAGTATGTATGCTGATCGACCCTTTTTCTTTCTCAACGGTTTCTGCCATAGTTTATCAGGTTTGATAGTTCACAAAAATTGTCAACCGCGGCTCTTCAAATATTGTTCCGCTTACAAAAAATGTCAGTATGGCAGGATTGCGTGCCGCAGATTGATAGTCGTGGCGGGAAAAAAGACAGACGGGCCATTGAAGCGCCCGCCTGTCGTTAGTTGCTACATTTCTCTTGGTGCCGGAATTTTGTTTCGAAGGTGCTTTTCGAAGAAGCTTTCCATCGACCGGTAAAAGTCAAAACGGTTTTCCTCATTGTAAAATCCGTGGCCTTCGTTATCCTTCACGATGTATTCCACGGTTACGCCGCGTTGCCGTAAGGATTCGACGATCTGGTCCGATTCGGCCTTATTTACACGCGGGTCGTTTGCTCCCTGGGCTACAAGCAGCGGGCATTTGATCTTGTCCACGTGAAATGCCGGCGACACTTCCGCCAGCATCAGGCTGTCCTTTTTCGGATCACCAACCATTTCATAAAGCATAGCCCGGAATGGCTCCCAATACGGCGGTATCGTGTTCATGAACGTGAACATATTCGATACGCCCACATAGTCGACCGCACATGAATAAAGGTCAGGCGTGCGCGTTATTCCTGCGAGCGTTGCATAGCCGCCGTAGCTTCCGCCATAAATTGCAATGCGGGTAGAGTCGGCGATACCTTCACTGATCATCCACTTCACACCGTCCGTGATGTCGTCCTGCATTTTTCGACCCCATTCCCTGAATGACGACTCCCAGAATTTTCTGCCATAACCGGTTGATCCCCTGAAATTCATTTGCAGCACAGCGTAACCGCGGTTGGCCAGGAATTGACATTCGGGATTGAAACCCCATGTATCACGCGCCCATGGTCCACCGTGCGGATTGACCACGACAGGCAGGTTAGTAGCAGGCACACCTTTCGGCAGCGTGAGGTAGCCATTGATCGTCAGACCATCGCGTGCGGTGTACTTGATAGGCTTCATGGTCGCCATGTTGTTTTCATCCAGCCATGGCTTGAAATCGGCGAGCTTCGAGAACGTGTTGCTCGCAACGTCGTAGAAATAATATCCGCCGTCATACCTGTCACTGTAGGTATACACGAGTAGTTTGTCTTCGTTGAGATTTGTGCGTGTAACAGCGAACACATAATTGGGAATTTCCTTGCTGATCTTCTCTTCGATTTTGCGCGTCTCATCGTCGAGGTAGTGCTTTTGCGGCTTGTCCGTTTCATAGTTGACCACCGTCAGTACCTTGCGTTTGCGCGAATAGTCAACGTCGGAAATATCAACCTCGGGGTTTTCATAAATCAGTTTAACTTCCTTGCCGGTAGTCGGATCAAACTCTACAAGCGCTGCCTTATCGCGTCCGAGGTTTGAAACTGCATAGAGGTTCTTGTTATCGAATGTAAACAGGACCGGAAAAAGTGTTTCCTTAAAATTCGTTGTGATTACCGTTCGAAATTTGTCGTTCTCTGTTTCCCGATACAGAAGGCTGGAGTTCACGCCATCACTGGTAAGCGCAGCGCGTATACGTCCATCGTGATCGGTGATCCATTGGGTGATGTTACCCGGATTCTCAGCCACCAGTTTCAGGTCACCGGTTTCGGTGTTTAACAAATAGACATCAAAAATCTGAGGGTTGCGTTTGTTGTTGGAGATGAGCAACTCATTGGGACGATCAACCAGGATGTCTACGATTTCCGAGCGCACGCCGTTGAACGGTGTGTGATCTTTCAGATCGGAACCGTCTGGCTTCACCGAGAGGATATGTAAATTCTCGTCTCCGCCAATGTCCTTCACAAAGATGATTCGGTCATCACTTTCCCATTCAGCATTGTAGATGCCTCGTTCGGTTTCGGTGGTGAGGGGCGTTGCTGTGGTGTCGCCTAACTTTTGAATAAAGACGTTCATGCGACCCATATGCGGGGCGCGATAGACAATCATTTCACCATTGGGCGAAATGCGATACGCGGCGGTCTGGGGATCCTTGAAGAAATCTTCCATCGCAACCGGTGTGGCGGGCGTTTCTGTTGCAGCCTTTTCAGGAGTTCGACATTGGAAAAGGCAAAGCACGATAGATGACAATAACATTGTCATCGGGAGAAGGTTTTTCATACAATATGGGGATTGGAGAAAGTAAAGTTAACATTCCCCAAAGCAAAGCCAAGTCCCCGTTGCGGGATTTAACGCAGGCGGTTGGAGTCGCGGACGATGCGTTCGTCGCGGCGGATAAACCTCAAAGCCAGCCAATTGGCCAATACTGCCACGGCCGGGAGCCAGATGCCCAATCCATATGTACCTCCTGAGTTCTTGATGAATCCCGAGCCGAAATACACTGCTGCGGCGTATCCGCCGACGAGAATAAGGGAGTTGAGCGCACCCAGCTTGATTTGAAGGATCCTGTCTTTATACTTTCTGATTTCGATGAATGCAATGGTAATACTCGCGATGAACAGGATTCCGGTCAACGCATAGGGAATGTATTCAAAGGATCGCTCACCATCTTTAATAGTAACGTATTGCAAGGCATACAAACGATGAACAGTGCCGCCTTCCTCAACTCCCCAAATAGGAAGGAGGATGGCCCCAATGAGACTAACAATGCCAATTGCCAGAAATACAGTTTGAATTCTTTGCCACATGTAGGTGTTGCGTTAACTTGGTAGCAAAAGTATAAATAATATCGCAACCGAAAGGCCTGCCCTGCTGCAATGAAATCAGCTTTTGTTCTAGACATTCTACGCACACCGATCGGCAAATATGGCGGGGCGTTGTCATCTGTCCGACCCGATGATCTTGCTGCCCTGGTTATCCGGAAGCTTATTGAACGAAACCCCGATGTCGATACAGCGCGTATTGAGGACGTATTCTTTGGCGCTGCAAATCAGGCCGGTGAAGACAACCGCAACGTTGCCCGGATGGCCTTACTCCTTGCGGGTCTGCCCGTTTCAGTGCCAGGCGCAACGATTAACAGACTGTGTGCTTCGGGCCTGGAGGCGATCGTTCAGGCGTCACGCGCAATCAAAAGCGGTGACGGTGATCTGTTTATCGCAGGCGGTGTGGAGAGCATGAGCCGTTCACCTTTTGTGATGGCGAAACAGGACCAACCTTTTTCGCGAAACGCCGAAATCTACGATACAACTATCGGGTGGCGTTTTACAAACCCCGAGCTCGCGCGATTGTACCATCCGTATTCGATGGGTGAAACTGCTGAGAACGTTGCGGAACGATATAAGATCAGTCGCATCGAACAGGATGAGTTCGCACTTGCATCGCAACAGAAGTATGCAGCGGCAAATTCGGCAGGCCGATTCAAAGACGAACGTATTGACGTCTCAATAAAAAAAGGAACGAAAGAATTTATTGTCACAGAAGACGAACATCCAAGGGAAACCAGCCTCGGGAAACTAGCTTCATTAAAACCGGCGTTCAGAGAAAATGGTACGGTTACAGCCGGAAACTCTTCAGGCATCAACGATGGTGCAGCAGTAAGTCTGCTGTGTAGTGAAGACCTGGTAAAAGATCTGAAGCGCCCGCCACTTGTACGAATCGTTGCACATGGTGTCGCAGGTGTTGATCCTTCGGAGATGGGGATGGGCCCTGTGCCTGCTGTGAAAAAAGCTTTGCATCGCGCCGGACTCGCGGTTAAGGATATCGGACTCATAGAATTGAATGAAGCCTTTGCTTCGCAGGCGGTGGCGTGCGCTAAGGCGCTTGATCTCGATCCGTCCACGGTAAATGTCAACGGTGGTGCGATCGCGATCGGGCATCCTCTCGGATGTAGTGGTGTACGGATCAGTGCGACGCTTATCCATGAAATGCGCCGGCGCAAGGTACGATACGGTCTTGCGACGATGTGCGTTGGCGTGGGTCAGGGCGAAGCGGTCATTTTTGAATTGTGCTAAGCAGGCGATCAGGGTATGCGCTATTTCTTTGAAATAAGTTATAATGGTACAGGCTATGCAGGTTGGCAATCACAACCGAATGCTACCGGTATTCAGACCGTTGTCGAAGAATGTCTTTCCCTGTTGCTTCGTCAGAAAACAGAAGTCATCGCCAGCGGCCGAACTGACGCCGGTGTTCATTGTGAGCAGCAGTTTTTTCACGCTGATATTGAGCAGACTATAGAAAGAACAGATTTGATTCACAAGATGAATTCATTTCTGCCGCACGATATTGCCATCCTTGATGTTTGCAGAGTAATGCCTGAGGCACATGCCCGATATGACGCTGTGGAACGATCATATGTATATCGCATCACAAGGCGAAAGGATCCGTTCACAGTTGGTCTCGCGTGGTATTTCTTCAAACCCCTTGACGTCGCGGCCATGAATGAAGCGGCTGCGCTGTTGATAGGGAAACAAGATTTTCAATGTTTCAGCAAGGTAAAAACCGATGTAAATAACTTTATTTGCGACATCAAACGGGCATCCTGGCAGGAAACCGGAGACCGGCTTGAATTTCATATCACGGCAAACCGCTTTCTGAGGGGAATGGTAAGAGCGATCGTTGGTACACTCATCGATGTGGGCCAGGGAAAAACTTCTATCGAAAAATTCCGTGAAATACTGTCAGCTCGCGATCGGCGCGAGGCGGGTGCAAACGTCCCTCCGGAAGGTCTTTTCCTGAAACAGGTGACGTATCCCGCTGATATTTTTTTGGATGAGCATATTACAAATCAACGATTAACAGGCAACTAAGTGGATAAAGAGCAAATAAGCAGCGGAAATATTATTGACTGGTCCGTGTTGAGCCGGCTTATGCGCTTCGTCAAACCCTACAAAGGCACCTTTGTATTTGTTATCGTGCTCACGTTCCTGCTTGGTGTTTTTGCGCCTGTCCGACCACTTTTTATTCAATACACGCTCGATAACCATGTCGCTGAAGGCAACTATGCAGCTATGGTTAATGTGATCATCCTGCTTTTTGTTTTGCTCGTCATCAATAGCGTGATCCAGTACGCGCATACGTATCTCTCCGGCTGGCTTGGACAGCAGGTCATCCGTGATATCCGGAGTCGTCTCTATAAACACATCGTCAGCTTACGGCTGCGCTTTTTTGACAGAACGCCCATTGGCCGGCTTGTTACCCGAACCATCTCAGATGTGGAGACGCTGTCGGATGTATTCAGCGAAGGTCTTGCTGCCATGGTTGGCGATCTGCTGCAGATCATTTTTATTCTTGCTTTCATGTTCTGGCAGGATTGGAGACTGGCCTTGTTAAGTCTGTCAACCATTCCATTGCTGCTGATCAGTACATACGTATTCAAGGAGAAAATCAAAGTGGCCTTTAATGACGTGCGCAACGCAGTCGCTAATCTTAACACGTTCGTACAGGAGCATCTTACAGGGATGAACGTAGTGCAGATATTCGGTAGCGAAAGGCATGAGTTCGCAAAGTTCAAGGCAATAAATGAGGAACATAAGCAGGCTAACCTGCGATCTGTTCTTTATTACTCAATTTATTTTCCCGTTGCGGAAATCATTGCAGCTGCGGGAATCGGATTGCTGGTTTGGTATGGTGCGAAAGGCGTGATTAACTATGAAGAAACCGGTATCACCATCGGCAAGCTCATCGCCTTCATTATGTACATCCAAATGTTCTTCCGGCCGATTCGCATGATTGCTGACCGATATAACACCCTTCAGATGGGAATCGTAAGTTCATCCCGAATCCTGAACCTTCTCGACAACCAGGAGCACGTTCAGCAAAACGGAACACATATACCGGCTCAGCTGAAAGGTGAGGTGAAGTTTGAAAATGTATGGTTCGCCTACAACGAAGGTGAGTACGTACTCAAAGGTATTAACATTAATATGCGTGCCGGTGAAACTGTCGCACTCGTTGGTGCAACAGGAGCGGGAAAATCATCCGTCATCAACTTACTGAACCGGTTCTATGAAATTGAGCGCGGTTCGATTATGGTTGACGGCGTTGACGTGAAAGATTACGACCTCGGGCACCTTCGTAAGTGTATTGGTGTGGTGCTTCAGGATGTGTTTCTCTTTTCAGACACCATCAGGCAAAACATCACACTGGGAAACAATGACGTAACGGATGAACAAATCTGGCAGGCTGCGGACCTTGTTGGTGCGAGGAAATTTATTGAACGCTTACCCGGACAGCTTTCCTATAATGTGATGGAGCGCGGTTCTACGTTATCCGTTGGTCAACGTCAGCTCATTTCTTTTATTCGGGCGATGGTATATGACCCCCGCATCCTCGTCCTTGACGAAGCTACGTCTTCTGTTGACTCTGAAACAGAGGAGATGATCCAACAGGCAATCGGAAAGATGATGAAAGGCCGGACCGCGATTGTGATTGCGCACCGACTCTCGACCATTCAAAAGGCTGACAAGATTATCGTTCTTGACCACGGTGAGGTTAAGGAAGAAGGCACCCATGAGGAACTGCTCGAAAAGGGAGGTTTTTACTTCCAGCTGCACAAAATGCAATACAAGGTATTCGTTTAATTGTTTATCGCCTAAAAACAAACATGGCTTCGCTGATCTTGCCAAAACGAAGTATATTTGTTATGAATGGTTTATCGAGTTATCATTCTATTAATCCTCCTGACCTCCGTTGCCTCCGGCGTGATGGCGCAATCGTCACGTCCTTCCAGTAACCGAACCAAGAGCCTTTATACCCAGAAGCGTTTTAATGCCAATGCTCCGCGCGTCCGGGGGGCGAAAGCTAAAATCGTATGTCCAATCTTTGAGCATAGCCGATACCCTTACCAGGGAATTGGGTTTAAGCTTGGTGATCCCTTCGCACTTACCTATAAGTTTTACGCGACGAAAAAACTTGCCTTTGTTCTCGATGCCGGCAGACCGGCCAGCGGCTTATACAACCGATATTACAGAGAAAAATTCGACAAATACATTCTGACAGATACGTTCTCAACTGCTGAGGCGAGTATTACGCCGATTACACACAAGGTCAAGTCAGATATCATACTTGAAGCAAAAGCACTTTTTCATGTAGATGTAACAAAAATCGCTTCCGGGCTTCAAATGTATATCGGCGGCGGTTGGGAGTGGAAGCGCACCCGCCTCCAATATGACTATACGTACACTACCGGGGATTTTCGCGATGTCGATGATTTCGGCCGCTTTGAACGAACCCGTGTCACGATGGGGCCGCAGCTCGTCATGGGAATAGAATATTCCTACTTCAGCATTCCCATCTCGGCATTCATGGAACTCGAATATTTCTCCGATGTGCAGGCCGAC
The DNA here is from genome assembly GCA_023417955.1 of Bacteroidota bacterium. Lineage (GTDB taxonomy): Bacteria > Bacteroidota > Bacteroidia > Cytophagales > Cyclobacteriaceae > Ohtaekwangia. Next base: position 156 of record JAEZDW010000287.1, on the reverse strand, counting down.
CCAGGATGGACGCGCCTCGAAGGTGGTGTCGGGCTTCGGTATATATTCTAAACGTTAATTGGCAGCGGATTCTCCTGACTCAAGACCAGTATTTAGTCTCAATTCCTGGCGCGTTTTTATTCCTGCTCGTTTGCGGACCTTGTGTGTAGCTTAGAC
>JAEZDW010000246.1 GCA_023417955.1 Bacteroidota bacterium | reverse complement strand
GTCCACTCTCCCTCCACTCTCCCTCCACTCTTCCTCCCTTGAACCTTCGCTAATACCTCTGAAAAATCAGGTAATAGTCTTTGATTGCTGGTCGCTTAGGCTTAGATCAATCAGACGACTGAACTTTGGCGCAATCAAACCCTTCCCGGGGTTAAATGCGACAGCAGTCTTTCGGCCTCTTCGATGGATGCCAATTCAGAAAAAATGGGTGGCGAATTTCCGTTTCGCTGGGATTAGCCGGTAACCGCGAAATTCTTCGCGACGATTTCGGTGCCGTTCAGTATCACGCGCAGCAGGTGTCGTCCAGGAAACTGTTTTCGCGTTGTATAGTCGGTGAATCGCTTTTTCCATTGAATTTTTATTACTTCTCCGGAGGCGGCTTCACCTTCTTTCAAAAAGAATATTCGCCGTGATGTTTTTCCGGATCCGGTAACGAAGTCAATAGTATAGTCAAGACGAAATCGTACCGGCTTTCGTTCAACGTTGCGTAACGCAATTGCAAATGAAAGTTCATCGCCGCGTTTGACTTCCTTCGCCGACAGCTTCATCGAAATCAATTCAAGTGTCTTTCGCGTATCGATTCCCTGTAGGGCCAGACTTTTGAGATTTCCTCTCTTCAACAATGTTCTGCATCCGTGACGAATGATCTGATTGGTCAACGGACTTCCATTCTTCCAGCGTTCAGCGACTTCTAGTACGAGGTCGGGATGGTCCTTCGCGATGTCGTTCAGGTTATTTGCAACACTTCTTCGAACAGTATCTGACGGATCAGCACGCAGATTTTCAAGAATGGGAAGCAGTTTTTCCGGGTGTTTCTTCAACCACGGTACCCCTATTGCCCAGGGAAGTCTCGGGCGGCAGCCCTCACTTGCCAGGCGCCGCACGTTGGGATCTTTATCCTGGGACCAGGCCTCCATTCGCGCCATGGTTTCCTCCGGGTATAGAAGCAGGAAATTTCGGATGGCAAACTCGCCGGAGACGAGTTTGGTGATATCTTCAAGCGCGTCAAGCGATTCGCGGAGATAATCATCGCCGAACAAGCCAATAAACTCAGGCAGAAAAATCATTTCGAACTTCTGAATCCACCTGCCTTTCCCGACAAAATTTTTCGATAGCTCACGCAGTTGTTTCGCTGCCGCCGGAAAGTCCGGGTGCAGCTGACGTTTGAGTGCGACGGTTATTTTTCGCACACGCTGTTTGAGCTCCAGGTCTGCCCATTCCTGGTCAAAGACATTGTAGATGAACTCCCGCTCATCCATCGAAGGCAGGGTTTCTTTCAACACCGGGGTGATCGCTTCAAAGAATGCCGGGTTATACAGGTTTTTCAAAGGTTCAGCCATGGCCTTTTTTCAGACAAGAACCTATGACCGAATGACAATCCTATGTCAGGAGCAAATACGAAAAATTAATTCAGGCGTAATTCTGCCTTCATCGCGCGGATATTATTAATCAAGGCCTGCTGCCAGGTGAGGTCTGCGTCCCATTTCGTTCCAAGAAACACGTTGCCAGAATCAATGTGTTTGAAATAGACCTTAAAGACAGGCCGGTTTCCGGAAATCGTCTTTGCCTGTTGTTGATCTCCCGGGTATGTGATGCTGACGAACGCAGACTCAGATTGCCGCATGGGATAGTCCAGCAGTTCACGCACGACATTCGCGCGCGCGTGCATAAAGCAGAGCGTGTACAACATACCCTGCTTGCGCATATCGCGTTCCGAAATACCTGGCTCCACCATTTTGTATGCGAAAGGAAAGTGCGTTTCGAAAATGCGTTCAAGTTGTGCATCCAGGCTATCAATACCGAATTTGGGTACGGCGACGAGATCCACCTTCATGTCGACAGCGTAGAACTCATTTCGTTTTCCTTTTATCACATCAATGCTGAGGTCTGTTTCCGGATATTGATTGATCAGCAGGTTCTTGCGCTGGAGCGCCGCCAGTGCGCTTCTATTTAGATTCTTCAGCGCCTCCACCAATACCTTGTTTGAGGTCGACCACGCGGGCTGGTCAGGCTCGATGATTTTTCCATCGGCACCTTTGAATACAGTGATTGTCAACCGGAACGTGCCTTCGCGTTTTTCTGCAAAGACAAGGTTTGTAATTTCTCTTTTCGTCAGGAATGTGTGAAATCCTGTAGCCGCATCTTTCCCGGCGGTAAGAAGATCAAACGGAAAATATGCAACGGCATCGATACCCGTTCGTTGGAAGTAGTCCTGGATCGTATTGAGCTCCGCCTCGGTAAAAGTGTATGAGTGGAACACCGCGCTCCTCGTGCTCAAGAGCTTCTCCGGAAATCCGCCATTCAAATTAAACTGGCCCACGTATGCGCTTTCACTTACCGAGGGTTGTGCCGAAGCAACGCTGCCTGTGAAAGTCAGGAGTGCCAGAAGGAAATACGTTCTCAGATACATTCAGTAAACTTCGGTCAAGTCCGCTTAATCAAACGAAATTAAGGATTAATCTATTTTACATCCCAATAAAAAAGCCGGTGTCGTCGATTCTGAGGGGGTACGTTTCAAGATCGTGGCAGGTTGAGTCGCAGGCACGGCCCGTCTGCAGATCGAACCGATAATTATGCCAGGGGCAAATTATCTCGCCCTGATAGTTCAGTTTACCGCGCGAAAGGGATTCACCATTATGGGTACACCTGTCCTGGACAGCAAAAAAGCGGTCGTTGAAGCGGGCAAGGCAAATCCGCTTACCGCCGATAATAATCAACCGGGTCCCGTTTTCCTCCACGTTTGCTTTTGCCTCTTCCGTTGATGAAAAGAGTTTAATCCAATCCACGGTCCCTATCGTATTTTGGTTTTACCGAAATCTCCCCTAATATTAGTCAAACGTAATGCAATTCTTTAACCCTCCTGCTTCACATGTTCCGCCTGACCTTCTTACTGTTCCTGTTCTGTCTTCCGGCTGCTGCCCAGGTGCCAGGAACCCTTCAGAAAAAAGTTGACGCCGCAGCTTTGGGTGTCGAATCAAAAGTAATTTCATGGAGACGCCATCTTCATCAGTACCCTGAACTCAGCAACAGAGAAACGAAAACTGCCGAATACGTCGCAAATCACTTGCGTTCCCTTGGGCTGGAGGTTACCACTGGTGTAGCGCATACAGGAGTGGTAGGACTTCTTAAGACGAACAAACCCGGACCGGTTATAGGGCTGCGCGCTGACATGGATGCACTGCCGGTGACTGAACGGAACAGCCTTGCCTATGCCTCAAAGGAAAAAGCTGTCTTTAATGGAAGAGAAACAGGAGTAATGCATGCCTGTGGACATGATGCTCACATCGCTATTCTAATGGGCGTTGCCGAGGTGCTTGTCGCTAATAAGAAAGACTTGCGAGGTACCATCAAGTTTATTTTCCAGCCCGCGGAAGAAGGCCCTCCTGCCGGTGAGGAAGGCGGAGCAGAACTGATGGTTAAAGAAGGCGTACTCGAGAACCCAAAAGTCGACGCCGTCTTAGGTCTCCATGTGCAATCTATCCGGAAGCTGGGTCAGATAGGATACAAGCCGGCGGGAATGATGGCTGCATCCGATTGGTTCTCAATCAAAGTTACGGGCCGGCAAAGCCATGGCGCGGCTCCATGGAAAGGTGTAGACCCTATTGTAGTCTCTTCACAAATCATCCTTGCGCTGCAGACCATCGTGAGTCGGCAGGTAGACCTCACCAAAGAACCCGCGGTTCTGAGTGTTGGTCGGATTCAGGGAGGGATACGCGAGAACATTATTCCTGAAACTGTTGAGATGGCTGGTACGATCCGTACGTTCGATCCGGAGATGCAGACGTATATTCATGAAAGCATCGTCCGCACAGCGTCTAACATCGCAGAAAGTGCAGGTGCAAAAGCAGAAGTCACAATCGACAAAAAGACACCGGTCACGTACAACGATCCCGATCTTACCAGCAAACTCGTAAGCGCACTAAATCGTGCTGCGGGTGAAGGAAACGTGATTCGGATTCAGGCAGATACAGGGGCTGAAGATTTTGCCTTTTACCAGCAGAAAGTGCCAGGTTTCTTTTTCTTCGTCGGAGTTTGTCCACCTGATACTGATCCGGCCAAAGCGCCTTCTCACCATACACCCGACTTCATGATGGATGAAAGCGGAATGATTACAGGGCTGAAGGGTATGTTGAATGTGACTCTCGATTACATGTTCAATCCAGGCAAATAGCCTTTATAAATCGAGCACGTAGAAGGTATTGCATCCAAAATGCCCCGTGCTTCCCATCGGACCGGGTATACGCGAGAATCCCGATTTCTCGTACAAACCGATGGCAGTATTCATGGTGCTGAATGTTTCGATATAGCATCTGCTATAACCC
>JAEZDW010000244.1 GCA_023417955.1 Bacteroidota bacterium | reverse complement strand
CAACTGATTTGGATGTTGTATGCAACTTATATTGATCTGTATTTAACCCCGGTTTGCTGTATGCAACTGACTTCGCAATTCTTTTGCGGAAGTTGTTGCATGTAGTAACATCGATGTGTGGGATTTGGAGTTTTCTGAAAAAATGTTTATTCATTTCGCCATAACGGAATTTCTTTTTTGGCGCTCACAGAAAGCACAGAAAACACAGGAAGCACAGAAAGCACAGAAAACACAGAGAAGGCACAGAAGAAACAACCTTGTGAACTTGAAACCTAAATTTCCAAATTAGAAATTCCTCGCAGACGCAAAGTCGTTACGCATCCTTCCTGAAACCTGAAACCTGCAAACCTGAAACGCACGTTCGGAGATGTGCATTACTTCATTGCATTACGTCAGTTCCAGGTTGCAAGCATTACTATCAGATAACGATTTTCTGCTCGGCGATTCTCGTAATAAGCTGCGTTGTGTTGTGAAGATTGAATTTCCCGAGGATGTTGGCCCGGTGGCTGTGAATGGTACGCGGGCTTACAGCAAGCTTCCCTGCAATCTGCTTGCTGGAATAGCCTTCCATTAACAATCGAATAATCTCTTTCTCCTTTGTCGTGAGGAAGGGGATTGACTGATTTTGGCGGCGATAGGTACTGTTAACCAAAATCTCGCTGATTTCAACAGAGTAGTATTTCTGACCTGCTATGACCTTCGTGAGGCCCAGGAGGATTTCGCCGGGTTCAGCGTCTTTATGTATGAAAGCGTCGATGCCTTCTTCGGCAGCGCTGCGGATGTGGGATTCTTCCTTGCTGTGTGAAAGTATCACAACCTTAACATCGCGATAGCTTTTTTTGATGAAGGCGGGGACATCGTATCCGCATTCTTCATTAACGGACAAGTCCGCTACGACCAGGTTAACGGCAGACCTGGACATGGAATCACGTGCCACGGTGAAGCTACCGTAATCTCCGATGATCTCGAAGCGCGGATCATGCGAGAGGATAGTTTTCAAACCGATTCGATAGAGCGTATGGTTATCGACTATGATGATCCTTACCATGTTAAGTAAAGATAAATTTTTACCAATGCTCAGTAAAGTGGCTAGCGAGTCTTCGTAAGATCGAAATCGATTGATGGAAGTTAGTTATGTTACAAAGACACAATGCAACGGATTGAATTCAATTTTTTCAAAGGTCAGCGTTCAAACTTTTTTTTCAGATTTTTTGTCCGGCAGCAACTTCATTGCCCCTGATTTCAGACGATACTAACTTTCGACGCAGAATTCCGTGAGCGGGAGAGAATAAAAATGCGAGCAGGAACAAAATTCCGGTCATTGTGGCTATGCCTCCGGCAATAGATCCATCCAGCCACACTGCGAAGATGAAGCCAAAGATAGAAACGATAACTCCGATTCCAACCGCGAGTACAAGCATCCGACGAAAGTCATCGGTGAGCAAATAAGCCGTTGCCGGCGGACCGATTAGCAACGCGACAACCAGGATTGCACCCACCGATTCGAATGACGCTACCGTTGTGGCGGAAACGGCACCCATCAACAGGTAATGCCATAAAGCAGTGCTGATACCAATGGTGCGTGCATAGCCGGGATCAAACGTTGTGAGAAATAATTCCTTATAAGCAAGGGTGATGAATGCGACTACAATTAGTAAAACAAAGCCCAGGACGTACAAAGCGCGTGGTCCGAGAATAGTACCATTGCCGGTAACGATGTTGTCAAGAGGGACATAGGCGATCTCTCCGTAGAGCACACAATCCTGATCGAGGTCTACCTGACCGGCAAACAAACTAATCATGACAACGCCAATCGCGAACAGCCAGGTGAAGGTAACACCGATACTTGCATCTGTTTGAAGGCGTGCCTTGGTATGAAAGAATTCAATCAGAAAGGTTGTGAGTATCCCAATCAGCCCGGCGCCCAGCAACATGGTTGTGGAGTCGCGACTACCGGAAATGAGAAATGCGATGACAATTCCCGGTAAAACAGCGTGGGAGATAGCATCACCAACCATAGCCATCTTTCGCAGTATGAGGAACGATCCCAGCAACGCGCAACTGGACGAAACCAGTATTGCTGTGAGGATGATGTATATGTCTTCAATTGGCAACATAGTCACTCGATGTTTCAGGTGCGGTCATACGGTATTTCAGACTTATGCGGGTCTACCTTCGGATAATTCAGCACACGCTCAAGTTCCGCTTCCAGTTCAGGAGTAAGGAAGTGCTCAATGGTATCCGCGTCATCGTGGACGTGGTCTGGCGCGATGTTCAGTTTTGTTGTGAGGTAGAGTTCCCACAGGCGGTGTACGCGTACCACACGTTGTGCCTTCGCGAGTCCTTCTTCCGTCAATTCCCAGGTGTGGCCGCTGTTTGTCACGTAGCCCTGGCGTTTGAGTCGCTTCAGTATTTTGTGCAGACCTGTCGTGCGCATGCTCCGGCGGGTAAGGATTTCCTCCGGCAGGCGTTTCGTGTGAAACTCACGCGATTCTTCGCCAAGCTGGTAAAACGCCTTCAGGATGTTCTCCTCGTTGATGGTTCTCCGGAATGTGCGCTGCCGTAACATGCGACTTACAACGCCCCGGTTGGGCGCAAGGAAGAAAGACACAAATGCGATAAACGAGATGACGATAACGATCCACGGTCCGGTGGGCATTGCGGGCGCCACGTATGATATGTACGCGCCCGAAACACCGCTAACGGCGCCGAATATGCTGGCGAGTACAATCATCGTACGAATGTTATGCGTCCAGAATCGTGCTGCAGCAGCCGGGGTAATGAGGATTGCTGCCATCAACACAACACCCACTGCCTGAATACCGATGACTACGGCAAGTACAATCAACGATGTCAATATCGTTTGAATGAGGTGTACAGGAAGTCCGATTGCCAGGGCAAAATTTTGGTCGAAGGCGATAAGTGTGAATTCCTTAAACAAAAGGATAACGATCACCAGAAGAATGATTGCGACAGTTGAGAAAACGATCAGATCCTGACCAACCATTGACGCCGCCTGCCCAAAGAGGAAGTGATCCAGTCCGCTCTGGCTTGCATTGCCGGATTTCTGAATGACGGTCAGCATAAAGATGCCGATACCAAAGAATACGGATAGCACAAGTCCGATTGCTGTGTCTTCCTTGATACGCGACCTGCGTGTAATGAGGTCCACAACGTGTGTAGACAGCCAACCCGTTGCAAAGGCGCCAATTACCAAAAAGAATGGATTGCGCGAACCGGAAAGAATAAAGGCAAGGCAAATGCCGGGCAGGACAGCGTGTGATATCGCGTCACCGATCAGGGCTTTTTTGTTCAGGAACGAGAAACACCCCACCAGTGCAGACGTCGCCGTCAGGAGAATGACGCCCAGTACCACGT
>JAEZDW010000236.1 GCA_023417955.1 Bacteroidota bacterium | reverse complement strand
GTCCGAAGGTGATCAGACAAATATTCAACGATTCGCTGCAGTCGATCCGGATGGTTCGGTAAACAACAGTTATAGCTATTACGCCTTTTCAAACAATGCAGTAACTGACGCCTCTTTTCTTCGCCTCAAGAATATATCGCTTTCATGGCAGCTACCGGCACGATGGATTCAGAAAGTGCATTTGGATAATGTTCGCCTATACGTAAATGGTCAGAACCTAATAACCTCTACCAGGTATCGCGGGCTTGATCCTGAGACAATGAGTTCGGCTTCACTTCCACCACTCCGCATTTTTTCCGCGGGAATTAATCTCACACTTTAATCCTACCGTTATGAAATCACTTCGACAAAATATACTACACAATATCTTCCGATATCACTTTGCGGTTGTTGCAAGCCTTGCCACGGGCTGCGAAGAGTTTATATCAATTGATCCACCAAAGACAGAGATTGTAAGCGAAACCGTATTTACCGACGACGGATCGGCTAACTCTGCCATAAGCGGAATCTATAGCCTGATGATGACCAATCAAAGTTTTACACGTGCAGGTATGGAGGAGTTTGCGGGGCTTTTGTCTGACGAGCTCACCAACTATGCAACCCGCGCCGATCAGGTACAGTTTTACCAAAATGCCGTGTCACCGCAAAACGGGTATGTGCAGGGAATCTTTTGGCGCGAAGCATACAAGTACGTCAACAACGCGAATGCTATACTCGAAGGTCTTAACCAATCTAGCGCTCTTTCTACCGATACAAAGAACCGGCTGGAAGGTGAAGCCCGATTTGTTCGCGCATTCTGTCACTTTTACCTCACGATGCTTTTTGGCGACGTGCCATATGTCACTACGACAGACTATAGGGTGAATGCAGTGATCGCTAGAAAAGCGCGCAGTGAAGTGCTCGAGGAAATTGAAAACGACCTGACTATAGCGGAAGGACTTCTTCCCGAGACCTATACGCCCACCGGCGGTCAGCGGGTTCATCCGATCAAGCCCGCGGCTCAGGCTATGCTTGCCAGGCTGTATCTCTATCGGGAAGAGTGGACAAATGCTGAACAATACGCGTCAAAACTGATAGACAATACCAGTCTTTATGAACTCATCGAAGTGGACAAAGTCTTTCTGAAGAACAGCCGCGAATCGATCTGGCAACTCCAACCTGTCGTCCCGGGCAGCAACACACCGCAGGCACAACTTTTCATCCTTACAGGCGCACCGAACTCGAGTTCCCGTAGGGTTACTTTAACTAATGACCTGGTTGAATCTTTCGAAGAGGGCGATGCCCGAGCTGTTAACTGGATCAACAGCTTCTCCAACGCAAGCGCTACCTGGTATTACGCTTTTAAGTACAAGGTGGCATCCGATCCAACACTCAGTGAATACAGCACAGTGCTTCGACTGGCGGAACAATACCTGATCCGGGCAGAGGCAAGGACGATGCTTGGCAACTTTGATGGCGCTCAGGAAGACCTGGACGCAATCCGTACTCGTGCGGGCCTTCCGGCAACAACAGCCAGTGACGAAGCTTCACTCCTTTCCGCGATTATCGCTGAACGACGCGCAGAGCTATTTGCAGAATGGGGTCACCGTTGGTTTGACCTGGTTCGCATGGGCAAAGCGGATGAAGTGCTCGGTCCTATCAAAGCGGATTGGCAATCCACGGACGTGTTGCTCCCAATACCTGATTCCGAACGGCAACTCAATCCAAATCTCTCCCAAAATCCGGGGTATTAATTCCCGGAAGGAGGCACGTTTCTCTATGAACAGCGGCGGATAGTCCGCCGCGGCTAATCTTTAACGAAAACATTTTTATGAAACGAAAACTAGTGCTCACCTGGGCATTACTCGGCCTTACTTTGTCAAGTGTTTCCTCTCAGATCCTGTCTGTGGGCGATGCTCCGCCCCCCGTCTCCGTATTCAAATGGATAAAAGGTGGTCCCGTTGACGTGTTTGAAAAGGGCAAGGTTCATGTTGTGGAATTCGGAGCAACGTGGTGTGCTCCGTGTGCTGCGGCTATTCCGAAGTTGTCAAACCTCGCCAACAAGTACAAAGATGCAGCCACGGTCACAAGCATTTTTGTGATGGAACGATCAAAAGAGGTTCCCGGCGCCGCTGAACCCGGCTACGTATCACACGTGGAAAAGTACGTTCGAAAACGTTGGGACATGATCAGCTATCACGTCGCCGTAGACGACGTCTCAAAAAACATGGAAAACCGCTGGCTTCGTGCCGCCGGGAAGATAGGTGTCCCATATATCTTCATAATCGATAAGCAGGGCCGGATTGCCTGGATCGGAAGCCAACCCAGCGCTGTGGACAGTCTCGTCTCGTTACTCACCACCGACAACACGATTCAATCGAAAACGTCTTCGGTGCCTTTTGATAACACAAAACTCTATCTGTTAAACGGAAATGGCGGTGACGACAATGATTTCGCGTTTCGTTCTGTAATTGCAAAATTCAAGGGAGATTTCAGGAGTGCCAGCCCCCAATTTATTCGGAGCCCCCGTGCTCTAGAAAACGCGGGCGCTCACTACCGCGATCGGGTACAAGTAATTGGTACTCCGCTGGAAAGATTGTACTACCTGGCATACGGTGACACACTATGGAATCAATATTACAGTCGCAACCCGCGCAATGAATATACTGATACCATCCGAAACCCTGACAGGAAACACTCATATGGAAAGTGGTGGCACCGGGCTATACTGGAGGTATCGGACACTTCCCCCTTCGTTGTGTATCGCGGCTCTCCGGTCAACAAATACAACTACAGCCTTAAAGTACCCGAAGGGCTTGGATGGGCGAAGTTTCTACAGGAGGCAATGCAGCGGGATCTGAAAACATACTTTGGATTTGATGCTTGTGTCGAAACGCGAATGATGCCTTATTGGAAGTTGTCGCTCTTATCAGAAAAAAAACTAGCAATCGCGAAATCATCCAATCAGGAGGCCGCCTTTAGTATGGATGGCAGCGAAATGCCTTTTATTTTCAAGAATGCTATTACAAGAGATGTCATTTGGATGCTCGCAGCAAATTATGGTTTTATCCATAATGATTACGGAAGACTCCCCATCAACCAGCAGGGGGCGTTTATCGATGAAAGTGGAGTCACCTGCAAATTTGACTTCAAATTCGATCCCAGGTTAAGCTTCGACGATCAGGTGAAGCAGCTAAATGAAATTGGCTTCGATCTCCGGCGGGCGTACAAGCCAATGAAAGTAGTAGTTATCCGTGATCCGTGAAGTTTCTGGGCTTTAATTATTTCAAACTTATATCAAACGATTCACCATTGGCGTCGCCAGTCATGAGATGTACCACCAGGTAGCTACCATGTATCGAATAAATTCGTTGCCCGTCAACTCTGAATGCCCTCATTTGAAGGTCTCGATAATGAGGTACGCGGAAACTGTACTGGTACCGACCCATAAGATCAAGATCGTAAACGTCGATCACCGAATATTCGCGGAATTCTTCAACGTCCTCGATGTCAGAACGAACTCGTGAATTTATATAAAGCAAGTTCCGATCGAGACAACTTCGCCGATTAACGATAGATGGAGGAGACGCGAGGGTAATTGAGTTTTTAGATTTGATGCGGCCAACTTCAATGGCTGCATGCGATGTGGTATCTATCGTCTGCCCTCTGAACAACAATGAAAGGGTTGTATCAGAACAGAAGAATTCGTTCCTATAGAAATACACGTAGACAACACGGTTTCCACCATCGTAATGCAGCATACCATCCGTACAGAAGAGTCCGTCGATCTGCTTTTGTAATAAATCGTCATTGTATATCAACGTATCCCGATTCTCCAGGCTAAGCGTGTACTCATACGCACTTCTACTGATCGTTCGTCGTATTAAGGAAGTCTCTCCGACTATCGCCACTTCTGAGAAAAAGCTCCCATCAAAGGCAATCGTATCAATACAAAATGTTCCCAGCTTGCCGCGGAAGATCGAGTGACGCACAACATCAACGAGAAAGAAATACGGCGAATCAATCAATATTCTGGCTGCCTGGATCTCATAGCCATTCCGTTCAATTCTTTTGGACATCAAAGTGTCATTGCCAATCAATACTATGTGTTCGGATGAAAATGGGTGAGCGAGATAAACTTCGTTACCAATATTACCTGCGAAATAGTATCCCTTCACCTGAAGATCGAACTCCCCAACTTGGTACAGAGACATTTTACGAAATACCCTTATGAAACCGCCACCGTCATGATCACCTGTGCTCTTCGTGTAAAAGAGACAAAAAACTAACAGGCCACAACAGAAGAACGTTATAATAAGTCGTTTAGCCACGGTGCGCATTTTATCCGACAATTAGGAGAGGTCAGCCGGTATTAGACTGACCTCTTCCCAGAACATCATTCGTACATCAGCAGCCCTTCAGGTTCCTCTGCGTTAGCATGCTGTTCGGTATCATACGCATTCCTCCCATTGATCTGGCATTGTATTTCACCGACAAGCGTACAGGGGTTCTCCTGACTGACATTCACCGGAAATGTGATCGCACCAGCCTGTGCCGGTTCACCTAATGGGGGCTTGAACCACGCTACCTGCGGAGTCAACGTCGATGCAAAAGCACCCACCAATGCAAACAAAACTGCGACTAGAGGGAGAATCATTCTTTTTTTCATAATGACGCTGCTTTTATAATTCAAAAAGCAACTGAAAAACTTTAGGTTTAAACTATGTCATGCCTCCACCTTTGCAACCAGGGAAAGCGTTCCGGTCGTTAGTTGCGTCAGACCAGTATCTTGAACTCGTTAAATCAAACCGAATGACCTGTCGTATCTTCCTTTACACGTAACGAAGCCGCATCTCCCCTCTTCAACCCCAGCATCACCCCAACTCCACTTATCACCATGAAAAAAACATTAAAATACAGGTGCTGTGTCCACGACATGTTCTCCAGCACCCCGCCACACGAACACGGCACATAGGTACTGAACCTCGACGCCAATACTATATAGAAGGTAAACATGGTCATCATTCCGAAAAACGCATACAAGCCCGCCAGTCGCGTTTTCGGAACAATCATCAACGCCGCAATCACCAACTCCAGCCCGGGTACCAACCAGGCGAGGATC